>CAKZUU010000076.1 GCA_937922175.1 uncultured Gemmataceae bacterium | reverse complement strand
GAGTTACCCCGCTCGGTGAGTTTCACCTCGAAATCGAGAATGAAATCGTCGTATTGCCGTTCCGAGATGAGCCAGGTGCCACGCTTCTCCGGGGAGTGAAGGATACCATCACGAACGACCCAAGCGCCAGCATCGGAGGCCTTCTGCGCCAGATCGTGCCAAGTGGTAACGACCCAGCCTTGCGGAATCCCATCTTTGGGGAAAAGGGGCACAAATCCGGTTTCGTCGGCCTCGAGGCTGGAACACGCGCCAAACATTCCCAAGAGAAGCAAGCCGAAGCCCATACGACACTGCGGCGTCATTGTCGAGATCCCTGCCAGATGGAGGAGGCTGTCACGGGTACACGCTACCGCTGTGCCATTGTAGTCCACGTTGTGAGCGGGTGACTGAGTTGCCCGACAAGGTGCTCTGACGATTGTTCCGACCTACAGCCGAATCGACGAGTCAACATGCCTCGCGGCAAATAGCGGGTGCCAGCGAGACAGAAAGAAAACGTTCTGGCATGCCGAGAATGACGGCGAAGAAGATCATGCAGAGAGTAACTGTCGTTAAAGACGGATCGACGAACAGCAGGTTCATCGGCTCCCAAGTGAGGCAAACGGTTTGTGTCCAATATGGGTGCCGATTTCCGACATCGACTTGAACGGGCGTCGGAAAAGCTCATGAGGGAAAGACTCGGATCGCTGATTTGGAGCGAGTCGGGTCGTTGGGACGTAACTTGTTTTCGGATCTACTATAAAATGGTCGTCTGCCCTCGCGAGGTCTCGAGGTTCTGGTTTCGATGCAAAAGCGCACCGATCGTAGCCGATCGTGGCTGGGTCCGAACCCTCTGCTGCTGCTGTTCTTGATCCTGTTTTTACCTCTTTTGTGGGTGTATGGGCGAGAGCCGGGGGGATACCAGGTGGGGTACGGCGAGTTGAAGCAAATCTTACAGGCACCGGGGGTCCAGTTTCGCGAGGTGAGGGTCGGTCGGTCGGAAATTCGTGGGAAGATATTCGTACAGGATGCCGTCTCCGGGGCACTTGCCGAGGGCGGGTCGAAGCCGACTCTGAGCCGCTCGATCCTGTTCCGTTCGCCGCGACAGGGTGTGGAATTGGACGGGGAGCTACAGAAACTGCTCGATGAGAAGATCGGGGCGGGTTACACGGCGGAGGAGGAGGAGGGCCCCGCACGGTCGCTGGTCTCACTTTTGTTCACGGGTCTGATGATGGTGGGCGGCCTGGTTTTGGCCTTCATGCTGCTCCGCTGGATTTCCGGGGGTCAGAACCCGTTCAGTTTTGGTCGCAGCCGTCACAAGCTGTACGAGCAGAAGGACAAGAAGGTCACGTTTGCGGATGTGGCGGGAATCGACGAAGCGGTGGCGGAACTCCGGGAAGTGGTCGATTTTCTAAAAAGGCCGGAGCGGTATCAGGCCCTGGGGGGGCGCATCCCCAAAGGCGTGTTGTTGGTCGGACCTCCCGGAACAGGCAAGACACTTTTGGCCCGAGCCGTCGCTGGCGAGGCGGATGTGCCGTTCTTCAGTCTATCCGGGTCGGATTTCGTCGAGATGTTTGTCGGCGTCGGGGCCAGCCGGGTTCGCGACCTGTTCCGCGAGGCGGAGTCGAAAGCGCCGTGCATCGTTTTCATCGACGAGTTGGATGCTCTGGGCCGAGCGCGGGGAGGTAACGTTGTCAATCCCCATGAGGAGCGCGAGCAAACTCTCAATCAATTGCTGGTCGAACTCGACGGATTCGACACGAATCGCGGCGTCATCATCATGGCGGCGACAAACCGACCGGAAATGTTGGATTCGGCCCTGCTGCGACCGGGACGCTTCGATCGCCAGGTGGTTGTCGATCGTCCGGACATCAACGGCCGAGAGGAGATCCTGAAAGTTCACAGCCGGCACGTCAAACTGGCACCCGATGTCAACCTCCGCCGGATCGCCAGCCTGACGCCACTCTCGGTCGGTGCCGATTTGGCAAACCTGGTCAATGAGGCCGCACTTCTAGCAGCTCGCCGAGGCAAACAGATGGTCGAGATGGCGGATCTGGTCGAAGCGGTCGAGCGTGTCGCGGTCGGACTTGAGCGGAAAAGTCGCATCATGCGATTGGAGGAAAAACGCCAAATCGCCTACCACGAAGCGGGTCATGCTGTCGTGGCGTGTGCTTGTCCCAACTCGGACCCCGTGCAGAAAGTCACCATCGTGCCTCGAGGCTACGGAGCGCTGGGGTATGTTCTCCGGATGCCGGAGGACGATCGACACATCCAGACGCGAGCCGAACTCGAAACCAACATCAAAGTGGCGCTGGGCGGGACCGTCGCCGAAGAGTTGGTCTTCGGTCCCAACGAAATTTCCACCGGAGCGGCCAGCGATCTGGAAAAGTTGAATCAAATCGCGCGGCGAATGGTGACGATGTATGGCATGAGTCGCCTGGGACGAATTTATTTCCGTGAGGGTGAAGTCAGTCCGTTCCTCGCTTCGCATTTCCCGGAGGGTTTGCATGGTGTCAGCGCGGAGACGGCCCGGGAAATCGATCTGGAAGTCAAACGGATCATCGACGCGGCCACCGACGAGGTCCGGACCATCTTGGAACGCAATCGCCCGGCCCTGGAAGCCGTCGCCGCTCGCTTGATCGAAAAAGAAGTGATCGAAGGCAAGGAATTGCGGGAACTTCTTCGGGAGGCAGGCTTCATCCCGCAGTTGCCCCCGGAGGTCGGCGTCAATGGTTTGCTCCATCCCTCCGCCGAACCGGGGAATAACGGCCCGGTTGCGGCATCTTGAAGGCGTCGGCCTGTTTGGGCTTAGCGAGGCGGCCCCGCGTGATCGCCTGATCGCTGCGATTCAAAGGAAAACTCGATGGTACGGACTTTGTTGAAAGAGGCCCCGCTGCGTCCGGTCCACGAGATCTTTCACGTGGATCGGATCCTGGTTCCGGAGAGCGAACCGCCCCGCAGAGAACACAAAATCATCGCCGTCCTGCCGGCTTACAATGCGGAAAAAACCCTCGCCGCCACGCTGGCCGATATCCCTGTGGGAGCGGTCGACGAAATTCTGCTCGTGGACGATGGCAGCACCGATCACACCGTCGCGCTGGCGCGGGACATGGGCTTGACCGTGATTCAGCACCCTCAAAACCGTGGGTATGGCGCGAATCAGAAAACGTGTTACCGTTTTGCCTTGGATCACGGCGCTGACATCATCGTCATGATGCATCCGGATTATCAATACGACAGTCGAGTGATTCCGCATGCCGTCGGCTTTATCGAACTGGGGATCTGCGACGTTGTTTTGGGTAATCGCATCCGTTCCCGGCGAGAGGCCCTCGCGGGGCGAATGCCTCGATACAAATATTTCGCCAACCGGGCTTTGACTCTGTTCGAGAATTTAGCCCTCGGACAAAATGTCGGCGATTTTCACTCCGGGTTTCGTGTTTATCGTCGAGAAGTTCTGGAAACGATTCCGTTTGAACGGAACAGTGACGATTTCGTCTTCGACACTCAAATGCTCGTTCAAGCCGTCCATTGGGGCTTTCGCATGGGAGATGTCCCCGTGCCGGTTCGCTATTTCGACGAAGCGAGCAGCATCAATTTTCAGCGCAGTCTGAGATATGGTCTGGCCACCGTCGGCACCGTGGCCCGGTGGTACGGACATCGCTTGGGCTGGAAATCCCCCTTGTTTCTGCGTCGATGAGGTGCTACCTCTTCTTTCGCAAGAGCATGTGAACCCGCGCGACATCCATCATGTAGTGCCGGACGGGGTATTTTTCGACCGCTTTTTGAATGAAGACCAAAGACTTCTCTTTCTCGCCAACCGCTTCGTAAAACATGCCGACGTAATAGTTGGCGTAGAACCGCCGAACCTGCCTCTCACCGGCGGGAACATCTCCTGCCTCTGCCAGAGTCAGCACGTCGTCGGGAGTCGCGTGGCCTTGAAACATGCGATAGATAGCCATCATCAGTTCGCCGCGAGGATCTTGTTGGACGGGGAGGAACTGCGACCGCGCTTTGTCGATTCCGACGACGCGAGCCAGACACAGGAAATGCCAAATCGCGTTTTCCACATCGTTCGGCTCAGATTGGTCGGAGGTGACGAATTGAGCGGCACCGTCGGCGAACTTTTCTGCGTAGTAAAGGGTCAAACCTCGTCGCCAATGAGCAGGAGCCGATTTTGGGTCGAGGCGAATTTGCTCGTCGAAATCGGCCAAAGACTCCCGGATCTGCCCGAGTTTGAAATAAAGCATCCCACGAAGGTCATAGGCTTCAGCGAGCCGGGCATCACTCTGGATCGCGTGATCGACGGCTTGAAGGGCTTCCTTGTACCGTTGCGCGTCGTGGAGAGCTTTGGCCCGGTCGAGCCAGGTTCGAGCGTCGTCAGCCCCAAGGGTTGTGTTTGCGATCACCGAGAACACCAGTGCCAGCCGTGTCATGCCTTCCTCCCCGCCGTTGTCCAGGTGTGAGGCGAACGGCGATCAGCGAACTTCGACCTCGACAGGAATCACGTGCGAGATCATATAGGTTCTACGGTCAGGGTCGCGTTCCATCGGTTGAGTTCGGCCTTGGTCGTCCGTGGCCCGGGCCAAGAGGCGCCTCGGACCGCGACGCGGTGCCTCCCAGCGATAGTGCCACAACCGCCAACAGAACGGAGCCTGCTGGTCAGTCAGAGTCGCGAGAGCCCAAGTCTGACCGCCGTCAGTGCTCACCTCCACCTTCTGGATCGAATTCTCCCCTGCCCAAGCCGCCCCGACGATGGTGAATGGCTCGCCGGCGGGAAGAGTTTCGTGCGGAGCCGGCTTGGCGATCTGCGCTTTCACTTGCATCGCGGTGATCGGAGTCAGGGTGGGCGAACCGTCGACTCGACGGAAATAGGAGTAGTCCAGGGTCTGGTAAAACCCGTGGAATGGCGATGTGACGACGAGGATGCGTTTGAGCCATTTAATCGAGGCCATCCCGTACCACCCGCCGACGACGGCACGTACGGGGGCGCCGTGGCGTGGCGTCAGAGGCTGGCCGTTCATCGCCCACGCCAGCATCACCTCCGGTCTTCGTGCCTTTTCCAATGGCAAACTCCGGGCGAATGCAATCGTTCCCGGCGAGGGCGGCTCCACAACGACACCCGAATCCGCCCCTTCCAGCACGACCTCGATAGCATCATCTCGGACGCCGGCGGCATCGAGAAGCCGGCTCAGCGGGCAGCCGGTCCACTCCGCCGTCCCCACCGCGCCGCTCTGCCAAGCGACTCCGCGAACCGGTGGCGTCAGAAAAACCCGGCCATTGCCCGCGCATTCCAAGGTCAATGGCCGGGTCACCGCTTCTCCGGCCAATTGTTGCAATTCCGCGAAAGACAAGGTCAGTGGCCTCTTGACCGCCCCTTCGACCCGCAAGCGGTAGGAATTCATGTCGAGCCTCGGGACGGGGAAATGATTGCGAACGAAGAAAGACTCCGTCGGGGTGATGAAACTGTCCAACGCGGAAAAGTTCATTTCCCAATTTTGCGGCTCATGAACACGCTCGAACCGACGCGGCATCTGGCCACGGGCGGCCGACGCGAGAGGGGCAACGGCCAACGTCGCCAGGAACGACCGACGCGAGAGAGGCAGGCGGGTTGGGGCCATCCGAAGATCCTCCTGCCAATAAAGGCTGGGGTACCAACGCCCTGTTTTCTATCTTTGATAAGTGAGGCTCGCCGCGTCGGCGAGTCAATGCCTAATTTCCCACGAGGTTCCCATGCGGATGATTTTCAGCGTTACGGCGTGTGCGCTCGTCGCCGGTCTGCTCGGGGCCGACGACAAAAAAGAGGGCAAAGTGGAAGAACCCAAAATCGTCAAAACCGAGTCCGGTCTGCAATACATCGATCTCAAGGAAGGGACCGGCGAACGCGCACGGTCCGGTGACACCGTCGAGGTGCATTACACGGGTTGGCTGAAAGACGGCAAGAAGTTCGACAGCAGCGTGGATCGCGGCCGACCTTTCAGCTTTCGCCTCGGGGCCGGTCAGGTCATCAAAGGTTGGGATGAAGGGGTGGCCGGCATGCGCGTCGGTGGAAAACGGAAGCTCATCATCCCGCCCGATCTCGCTTATGGCAAACGGGGTGCCGGCGGTGTCATCCCGCCGGATGCCGAATTGACCTTCGAGGTCGAATTGCTCAAAATCAAGTGACCACCCCTCCTCGAGGCCATCGGTCAGAGTTTCCCATTGATGCCACCTTCTGGAACTCGGCACGCGCGGCAAGGCGCTGCCGGGTTTCTTTGCTTTGCGCGCGTTGGTTTGATGTCGCCAAGGCCAGTCGATTGCATCACCGTGGATCGGGGGCGACGATTTCCGCCGTTGGATCGGCTCAACACCGCCGCGCTACCAAACAGCGGCGAAAGCCCGACTCGCTCGACGCAGGGGCAACAGTGCGTGAGCGATCGAGTGCAGATTTCGCTCGCGGAAGCGGAGCGGGTCGATTTATTTTGAACTTTTTTTGGTGGGAGTTTTGCCATTCGTCCGAGGTCGTGGCTCTGTCGACTCGGTTCGCAGGATTTTTTCCATCGCTTTGCCTTTGGCCAACTCATCGATCAGTTTGTCGAGATAGCGGATTTCTCGCATCAGCGGATCGTCGATCTCCTCAACCCGGACGCCACAGATCGTGCCCGTAATCAGGCGTCGGTTGGGATGGGGTTTGGGCGCGTTGGTAAAAAACTCCTCGACGGTCACTTCGTCGCGCAACTGTTTTTCCAAGCCTTTGGCGGTGTAGCCGGTCAACCAACGGATGATCGCATCCACCTCATCCTTGGAACGACCCTTTCTCTCGGCTTTGGCGACCAGGTGCGGGTAGACTTGAGCGAACGTCATGGAAAAGATGCGAGGGTTGGCGTGCATGTTGGTGGAACTCCTGAAAATCAATGTCCGTGGCGTGCATGTTGGTGGAACTCCTGGAAGTCAACGTCCGGTGCCGACGCGGGAGGCTCATGCTTGTTCCGCAAGGCAAGGATTGATCAGAGTGCCGACACCGTCGATCTCGACGGTGGCCACATCTCCGGGTTTGAGCCAGACCGGAGGCTTACGTGCGGCCCCAACGCCGGGCGGAGTGCCCGTGAAAATGAGATCGCCGGGTTCTAAGGTCATGATGAGAGAGAGGTAGGCGAGGATTTCTGGCACGCCAAAGATCAATTGCCTCGTGTTGCTATCCTGCATGACCTGACCATTGAGCTTCAATCGGATGGGAAGAGCATGGGGATCGGGCACCTCGTCCGCCATGACCAATTCAGGCCCCACCGGAGCGAACGTATCGAACGTCTTCCCGGCAACCCATTGTTTGGCTTCGCCTTTGAACTGCCAGTCGCGAGCCGAGACATCGTGTCCAGCAGTGTAACCAGCGACGTACTGCATGGCTCGTTCGATGGGGATGTGTTTCCCCCGTTGGCCGATC
>CAKZUU010000075.1 GCA_937922175.1 uncultured Gemmataceae bacterium | reverse complement strand
GAGCTTGCCGTCGGCGACCGCATTGGTGACTTCTTTCAGGTGCTTGACGGGTTTGACGATGACCTGACGGATGATGACGTAGCTTCCGGCCATGATGAGGAAGGCGGTGGTCAGGGCATTGGCGATCAGCCAAGCGCGGTTGCGGTGGATGTCGGCGCGGATGGCTTCGGTGTTGAAATCGAAGCGGAGGACGGTCATGAGATCGCCCTCTTTGAGTTCTCCGCCGTACTCGTCGCGTTCGGTGGGATTGCGAGGATGGCAGGTGAGGCAGGAGGGAGCGGCACGAACCGGGGCATAGTAGTACACTTTTTCCTGTTCACGATTCCAACGGATTTCTTCAGTGCGGGACGGATCGTTGAGGAACCGCTCGACAACGAGACGATCATCGCCGCCGGGCCGTTGGCGTGGATCTTGGGCATTGGGTTTGAGCCAATCTTGGTGGTAGTCGTTGGCGCTGGTGAGCCAATCGCTTTCCCAATGGCGGAGATGGTCCTTCATCGCGGGGCGGGCCAGGGGATCCAGATGCCGGTCTGCCAAGGCGGGAGGCACGAGCAGTCGGCCCTGGTTGAAGATCTGATCGAATGCCACCTGCTCGGTTTGCCACGCGTATAACCAAAAACTGGCGGAGGTCAGCACGAGGATCCCGGCACCGAGCAAGAGCCGACATTTTCGCTCCAGACTTGTTTCACCGAACAGTCGCTTCAGGGCACGGAGGGACATGATTCAACCTCCGAGGCGGCTCCCGATGGTCGTTGACATTGGGGGCAGAAATGGGTGGATCGGCCAGCGACTCGGAGACGCGTCAGTGGACGGCGGCATCGACGACAGGGTTGTCCCCCTCGCCCGTACACTTGCAGGTGGTCTTGAAATCCGCCCCCTAACCCACTTCCGCCGACATAGTTCCGGATCGTGGTGCCTCGCGCCTGGATGGCTCGCTGGAGCACGCGGTTCAAGGCGCGGTGCAGTTGCCTCACCTGCCGCTTTGTCAGATCGACGCCCCGTGCCAGCGGAGAAATCTTCGCGGCGAAGAGCGCTTCGTCGGCGTAGATGTTTCCGACGCCGGCCATCACCTGCTGATCGAGCAGGATCGCTTTCACGGCGCGTCGGCTCCGCCGGATCCGCCGCCCGAGTTCCTCCGGGTCGGTGTCCCAGGGTTCGGGGCCGAGGCGCCCACGCGGGACCGAGTCGATGGGCACGCCTGGTGGCATCCATCGGAGGCTGCCAAATCGCCGAATATCACGAAATCGCAGTTCTCGACCCGTGTTCAGACGCAAGCGAAAGTGAACATGCTCATCGCCGGGTTCATCGCTGTCACAAACCCGAAGCTGACCGGTCATCCCCAAATGGACGACCACCGAGGCGTTGTCGTCAAGTTTCACGATGATCCATTTGCCGCGGCGCTCTAAATGTCCGATCCGTCGGCCCACCAGATGCTGAGTCCACTCCGCCTGCCAGGCAACCCGCAACGGTCGCGAACTGGTCCAGACCGCCGCAATCACGCTTCCTGGGAGCAACGCTCTTAAATCGCGGACGACGGTTTCGACTTCCGGAAGTTCGGGCATCGAGATGACCTACTCCAACGGCCTCACGAGGGGCGACGCACCTTGCCCCTTTGTCACCATTCTTGCCCCTGCCGCTTGACTTGCCCAGGGGTTTTCGGACAACACCCGAAAGCGAAATCACGAGCGAGTCGTATGGTCTCCTTTACGTCTGTCCCCGATTCTCGGGGGCGTTTCGGCCCCTACGGTGGTCGTTACGTCCCGGAAACCTTGATGTTCGCCTTGGAACAACTGACGGAGGCGTACAGCCAAGCCCGGGAAGATCCGTCATTCCAAAATGAATTTGATCGACGACTGCGAGAATATGTTGGGCGGCCATCGCCGTTCTATTTCGCGGAACGTCTGACGGCACAGGCCGGTGGGGCCCGGATTTTTTTGAAACGTGAAGATTTGAACCACACCGGGGCGCACAAAATCAACAACTGCATTGGACAAGCCCTGCTGACGCTGAGGATGGGCAAACGGCGGGTCATTGCCGAAACGGGTGCCGGGCAACACGGCGTGGCGACGGCGACTGCGGCTGCACTGTTCGGCCTGACGTGCCGGGTCTACATGGGCGAAGAGGATGTTCGCCGTCAAAAACTGAACGTTTTCAAAATGCGTGCCTTGGGGGCGGAAGTGGTGCCCGTCTCGAGTGGCAGCCGAACCCTGCGCGACGCCATCAATGAAGCCATGCGGGAATGGATGGCGACCGTGCAAGACACGCATTACATCATCGGCTCGGTCGTCGGGCCGCACCCTTTTCCTTGGATGGTCCGCGATTTTCAGTCGGTGATCGGCCGGGAGACGCGGCAGCAGTGCCTGCAGCGCTTGGGTCGGTTACCCGATGTGGTGGTCGCTTGCGTCGGTGGCGGAAGTAATGCCGCGGGAATGTTCTACCCTTTTGTGACCGACGAGGCGGTCGAGTTAGTCGGCGTGGAGGCGGGAGGTCGCGGCCTCTCGGTGGGCGAGCACGCGGCAACCATCGGCTACGGGAAGCCCGGCGTCTTGCACGGCAGTCTCAGCTACGTGTTGCAGGATGACGACGGCCAAACGTCCGCCGTCCATTCTGTTTCGGCGGGGTTGGATTATCCCGGGGTGGGACCCGAACACGCCTTTTGGCGCGACACCGGCCGCGTTCGATATACCCACGTCGGCGATGACGAAGCGTTGGCGATGTTCGGCACCTGTAGCCGATTGGAGGGGATTCTTCCCGCGTTGGAGACGGCCCACGCCTTGGTGGAGGCGATGCGAATTGCCTCCCAACGGAAGCCTGACGAGGTCGTCGTAGTCGGTTTCAGCGGACGAGGCGACAAGGACTGCTTCGAGGTGGCCCGCCTCCAGGGAGATCCGATCGACGAGTAATGCCCGGGAGAAGGCCCTTGAGCCGGGAGCGCCTGCCATGAATGCCATCGATGACCTGTTCGACCGCCTCCGACGCCAAGGCCGAAAAGCCTTTATCCCCTTCGTGACGGCCGGCGATCCTGACTTGGACTTCACCTGCCAGCTGGTTCGCGACCTTTCCCGGCACGGTTGCGATCTCATCGAGATCGGTTTTCCCTTCAGCGACCCGATTGCGGACGGGCCTGTCATCCAGGCTTCATACACCCGGGCGTTGAATCGCGGTATTCGCTTGGAAGAGATCTTTGCCGCCTTGCAGAGTTGCCGAGCCGACCTCTCGACCCCCTTGGTAGGGATGGTCTCGTACTCTTTGGTGTATCGAAGACGACCGGAGGTATTTGTTCGGCAAGCGAGTCAGTCGGGGCTATCGGGCCTGATCTTGCCCGATTTGCCCGCTGACGAAGCGGAAGAGTTCGCACGATTAGCGAGGCAACATGGCCTTTTGCCGATCATGCTGGTTTCCCCGACGACACCGCCGATACGGATGGAACGCATCCTTCGTCTG
>CAKZUU010000074.1 GCA_937922175.1 uncultured Gemmataceae bacterium | reverse complement strand
GCACGTGGTGGGGAGCATTTCCATCTGATAGTGACCTTTCTTTGAATTGGGACGTCCATCGACCGCATCAAAGATCATGTCGAAAGCTCGGACCATCAGGCCATCCGCTCGGTCGTCGTCAAACGTGGGTCGGGCTTGGGTGCCTCGGTTAAGCGAATCTCGGCGAAACGAGCACCCCTTGAGTCGTAGAAAAGGATGCGATGCTCGTCGCAGACCCAAATGGCGTGGGAGCAGAGCAGGCGCGGCCCCCGTACTTCAAAATAGTAGGCGCGAGTCACCCCGCCTTGCTTGATCGGAGCTTCGTACAAGGGGGCCTGTCGGGCATCGAGTCGATCGTGACGGCACAACGTGTCGCGGACAAATCCGCGCAACTGCTCAAAACTGTTGAAGGCGGCGAAATCCGCCGGTGCCAGCTTGGGTTTCATCGGTGCGTCGTCTCGGTGTGCAATCCCCAATACGTATCGGCAGTCATCCCTGGGGCGATTGCAACAACGACCGGAGTCAGCGAAAGGCAATCGACAATTGGACGTCACGGTTTACCAAATATTCAGTTGTCGCAGCGCTTCGTAGAGGACGATGCCGACGGCCGTTGCCAAGTTCAGGCTACGGACTTTACCGCTGGGCATGGGAATGACGAATGTTTCGGCGGCATGACGTTGCAAGACCGTTTCCGGCAAACCTCGGGTTTCGCTGCCGAACAGCAAACAATCCCCGGGGCGAAATCGCGCTTGAGTGTAAGGGATGGTCGCGTGAGCACTGAAGCAGCACAATCGACCTGGAAAGTTCTCTCGGAACTCTTCCATCGTGGTGTGGCGGTGCAATTCGACAGCAGGCCAGTAGTCGAGGCCTGCCCGTCGTAATGTCCGTTCATCGAGGCGAAACCCGACACGTCCAATCAGGTGGAGCGGGACGCCAGTGGCCGCACAAAGCCGAGCAATGTTGCCTGTGTTCGGCGGAATTTCCGGTTCCCATAGCGCCACGTGAACGATGTCGAGAATCATGTTGCTAATTTAATGTCAAGTCGGCGACTCGCCGGGCCGAAATGTCGAATAAGCCATGGAAGGCACTTTTTCGACCACGACTCGGGGAGTTGCCGACATGGCCGATTCAACCCTTGCCGCGCCGCCGACCCGTCGCCGGTTTGTGGGCGGCGTGGTATTGTTGTTGACGGGTATCGCCCTCTCAGCGTCCCTGATCGCTCACGATCCCACAACCGACGGCGTGGCCCATCCCTTTGGCTCGGCGGGCAACTTTGTTGCTCAACAACTGATTGATGCCTTCGGTTTTGCGGCGTTCCTGCTGGCAGCGGGGTGGTGCATTATTGCGGTCACGCTGATGGCCTTTCCTGATGTCCGACGCTGGATTACCCGGCTGGTCGGATGGGTCTTACTCGTGCCCTGTGCCGCCATCTTCGCCGATTCGTTTCGCAACCTGATGGAAGGCCCCACGGCCACCGGCCCCGGTGGCCTCGTCGGTGCTGGGTTGAGTTATGCCCTACTTCATCATTTGGCACCCGTCCCTCGGGTGATCGTTTACACCGCGATTGCTTCGTTGGCCCTTTACCTGGCGATGGATGATGCATTGATCGCGGCCGCCCGGATCTCGCACCGTCTTGCGAAGGTTGTCGTCCATGTTCTTCGCCGGGTCATCTCTCGCCGGCGCGATGCGTCTTCAACGAGTCGGCCAATCAGGGGGCGAGCGACGCGGAAGTTTCGCGGTGATCTTGTCGCCGCAACGACTCAGGTCGAAACTCCCCCATCGGACACACCTGAATTCATGGCAACCTCGGGCGGCGACTTCGAGTTGCCGCCGGTTAGCCTGTTAGACGAACCGGAGCCTTTCCCGCACGAACAGCACGATTCACAGCTTCGTGAGACCGCCGCCCTCTTAGAGCAGACGTTTTCCGATCTGGGATTGAACGTTCGCGTTGTCGGAATTCATCCCGGTCCCGTCGTCACGCAATATGAAATCGCCTTGGAGACAGGGCTGCGCGTCAACAAAGTAACCGTTCTGGGGGACGATTTGGCTTTGAATCTAAAGGTACCGAGTGTCCGTATCGTCGCCCCAATCCCGGGGAAAAATACAGTCGGTATCGAGGTTCCCAACGAACATCGCGCAATTGTTCGACTGAAAGAGTTGATTCAGACGGCGGCTGCAAAAATCAATAAATCCCGCCTACCTCTGTTGTTGGGCAAAGACACCGAGGGTCGGCCGCTGATCTACGATCTCGCCGAGATGCCTCACTTGCTGATCGCAGGTCGCACGGGCACAGGTAAGTCGGTTTGCCTCAACTCGATTATTCTGAGCTTGCTGCTCACGAAACGACCCGACGAATGCCGTCTGATCATGATTGATCCGAAGCAAGTGGAGTTCAGCGATTACACTCGTTTACCGCATCTGATGTGCCCGGTGGTGACACAGAATTCTCGGGCCGAGGCGATTCTCGCTTGGGCGGTTGACAAGATGGAAGAGCGGTACTCTCTTTTAGCACGGACCCGTTGTCGCAACATTGCGCAGTACAACGCCCTGGGGATTGCCGATCGCCGGTCGCGCCTCGGGGTAACAGCGGCCGAGGACCAACAAACCGACACCATGCCGTACATCGTCATCATCATTGACGAGATAGGCGACCTCATCATGGAGATGAAGAAGGAGGTCGAGACGCACATCATCCGCCTGGCTCAGAAGTCTCGGGCGGCAGGGATTCACTTGATCCTGGCAACGCAACGACCGACGGTCGATGTCGTGACAGGATTGATCAAGTCGAATTTACCCGCGCGCATCTGTTTCCAAGTCTCGAGTCGATCCGATAGCCGAGTGGTGCTCGATGAGATCGGGGCCGACAAATTGCTGGGCAAAGGCGACATGCTGTTCTTGCAGCCGGGCACGAGTACGTTGATTCGCGCTCAAGGGGCTTATGCCAGCGACCTGGAAATTCAACGAGTGGTCGGTTACCTGGAATGCGAACCCGAATTCGCACCGGAACTGATGAATCTGAAGAGTCGGCCGAAGGAGAGCGGCTCCGGTGCAACCATGAAATCTCGGGATCCGCTTTACGAGCAGGCAGTCGAAATCATTGTGCGCGAGGGGCGCGGCAGCGTGTCGTTGTTGCAACGGGCTTTGGGAATCGGCTACGGCAAAGCGGCTCGTTTCATCGATTACATGGCCGAGGATGGCATCGTCGGACACTACAACGGCAGTCAGGCCCGCGAAGTGCTCATTACTCTAGAACAATGGGAGGAAATGCGGTCGGCAGAGCGGGTTTGATCCATCTCGCTTCAATTCGTCATTTCCGGAGGCAAGATCGGTCCGTCGATATGAGTCCCCGCTTCAACAGTGAGCGGACTGCGGAGCGGTAACCGTAACGAAAATCGACTACCCCGGCCCGGCTCGCTCTCGACCAGGATGTCTCCGCCATGCTCGCGCAAAATCTTCCGACTCACAGGTAGCCCCAGTCCCGTGCCCCGCGATCCCTTCGTGCTCATGAACGGGCGAAAAATATCTTCCAGTTGCTCCGCGCGGATGCCCGGACCATTGTCGACGACCTCGACGCAGGCCCATTCTTGAGTCGAGTCACGGCCGACGCGAACACGGACTTCTCCGTTCGGCTGATCCGAGACCGCATCCAGCGCATTCCCGACCACGTTCAGGATGGCGCGATGCAGGCCATCCGGATCAGCGTGGATTAGTGGCATCGTGGGGTCAAGGACAACATCGAATTGAATCGACTGCTCCTCGGCGCGAACGCGGCATAACTCGATCACATCATGGACGACTCGATTCAAGTCCGTCGGCTCAATCGCGGGTTCACGCTCCTTGGAGTAGCTCAGCATGTCCAAAACCAGGTCGTACACTTTGTTCTGGTTCTTGTCCAGGACGCGCCAACCTTTGGCGATGAGATCATCGTTTTTCTCCGCGATTCCCAGTTTCAACAACTCGCTGCCGGAGCGTAATCCTTGCAGGATGTTCTTGATGTGGTGCGACAGCGCCGCAATCGTCTGTCCGACGGCGGCGAGTCGTTCGGCTTGAACCAACGCCTGGTAGTACCGCGTCTCCTCGACGGCCAAGGCCGCCTGATGCGCGATGGCGATGGCCAATGTCAGGTGATCTTCAGTGAATTTGCCTGAAATCGACTCCTCGTGAATCACTTCTCGTACCGTCGACCGAGTGTCAAGGTACAACACGCCCAAGGTTTCGTGGCGACCTTTCATCGGCACGCAAATCGCCTCGCGAATGCCGAAACGGACGATGCTTTGCCCCGAACTGAAGCGTTCATCGTGGGCAGCGTCGCTCACTAAGACCCCTTGTCTTTCGCGCAACACATAGTCCATGATGGTTCGGCTGATTTCGATCTGCTCGTGCCGATTCAGACCCTCGCGGAAACGAACAGCTTTCGGCTCCAGTTCCTGGGTGTCGGCACGTCGCAACATGATGCAGCCGCGATCCGCTTCGATCGACCGGAAAATCAGGTCCATGATCCGTTCCAGTAACGGATCGATTTCGAGGATATGGCTGACCGCCTGGACGGTCTCATACATCACGCTGAGGTTGGCCAGACGCGTTCGTAGCCAGTCGGAGGCGGCCTCGCTGGGACGAGCAAGGACTCGGGCGGCCTCGGCCTCGGCGATGGTCTTGATAATGGCCGACGGCGAGTCCTCGTGTCGGCCAATCATGCGAATTTGATCGGCGATTTGTGTTGGCTCGTCGACGGCCCGGACCGACGCCGTATACACAAGGATGGTTTGACCAATCTGGACGTGGTCGCCGTATTGCAAATCGCATTCGCGGACGAGCTGAGTGTTGACGTACGTGCCGTTGACGCTCCCCAAATCGACCAGTCGGTACGACCCGTCCGGATTGCGACGGAACTCCGCGTGACGTCGAGAGGCTTCCGTGTCATGCAATCGGATCGCATTCGTCGAGTCTCGACCGATGGCAAAAGATTCGCGATCAAGTTCGTATTGCTTTCCCAGATCCGTCCCTTTGACGACGATCAAGCGTGGCACAATCGGTCCTCGAAATCCGCCAACGTGCAAGCGACCCGGGACGACGGCGAGCCTCTTCTGTGTACCGTAACGATTACCCGTTGGTGGCGTCAAGCAAACCATGGCACGTTTGACAATCGAATTCGACAACAGCGTGTGGCTGCTTGTTTCCCTGGAACTGCGAAATAGCATATGCTCGTCCATGGCCGCGGCTCGATTGATCTCTCCCAGTGGGTTCGAGGCGCCCGTTATCGTCGGGGTGGCTCGGGTATGTCGATTCGATCATTGCTTTTGGGGATCGACGGTGGCGGCAGCCATACCGTTGCGATTCTGGCCGACGCGACGAACGAAGGTGAAATCTTGGGACGAGGAGTCGCCGGGCCGTCCAACATTCAGTCGGTGGGCGCGGATCGGGCCGTGGGCGAATTGGATCGAGCGATCGACCTGGCGTTTGTCGATGCCGGATTGACGCGAAGGCCCGTGGCATCGGCCGCTTTCGGTTTAGCGGGAGTTGACAGTCCGACCGCCGCCGCGATCATTCGTGAATGGGCTGAACTCCGTCACGTTGCCGAACTTCTTGAAATCGACAATGACGCCACGCTTTTGCTCGTCGGCGGCACTCCCGAGGGCTGGGGAGTCGCCGTCGTGTGCGGTACCGGTTCCATTGCTCTCGCTCGAGCTCCCGATGGCCGGATGGCTCGGTGCGGCGGCTGGGGTTACCTTCTCGGCGACGAAGGGAGTGCCTATGCTCTGGCTCTCTCCGCGGTTCGCTCGATCGCTCGCGCTGCCGACCATTGTGCTCCGATTACTCGACTGTCCCCTTTGATTCTCGCGGAAATGGGGTTGTCGGAACCGATCGACATGATTCACGCCGTTTATAGCGGACCCTGGGATCGTGCCCGATTAGCGACGCTCGCCCCACTGGTGTTACGCGCGGCGGCGGAGGGAGATGCCGTGGCCCAAAGCATCGTCAATCAGCAGGCCTCGGAGTTGGCGCGGACCGTCCTCGCCGTCGGACGGAAACTCGATCTCGTCGAAACGGCATTACCCCTGGCACTGACGGGGGGAGCGATTCTGAATAGTGAGTGGTATCGAGAGCAATTTCTGCAAAAGCTGACCGATCTGGGCATGCGGACGGCGTCGGTTCATTTGGTTCATGAGCCGGCGCAATCGGCCCTTTGCGTCGCTCGACGGAATTGGATGCGGCGTTGAACGGTGGCCACGCCCAGCGACCCGAGCAACGCTGAAGCGCCGAATCTTTCGTTCGGAATTCGTCGACGGGTACTTCTCGCCCCGGGAAAATCGCGGCGATCGAGAAATCAGGCTTGATTGCCCGACTGTGCCTGTTTTCGCGCCAATCGCGCCTGGACGAATGAGTTCACGCTCATCCCGAAAAAAACCAAACAGACCAGAGCCAGAATTATCTGCGAACGGGCCGCATTTTCCGCCGAGCGAGCTTTTTCCGCGGGCAGGTTTTCACCGAGAGTGCCCGAAATCAAACCAGGAAGTTTCGGAAGCCCCATGATAGCCCCACCGACAAAGCCAAGCAAGGCGACGACGGCAGCCAAATGCATCGCGTGCTTGCGAAGCTTCTCGTTGGAAGCCAACAATCCGAGAACGATGAACGCAGACCCAAAGCCAGCAGGGATCATGGCCGTGGGCGACTTGGATTCGGCGGTCAGGTACGAGAGCAGACCATAAGCGGCGAGAACGACTCCCACGACGACCGAGATTCGAGCCATATTCGACATGGGGGCGGCTCCGGGAATACGACTTAACTCAGCCTAGGTGAGGGGGCGACGGACGGCAACCTTGATCGACCGATCGGTCGAGGGGCGGCTTGACCCTCTTGACTGGAGCGATATAGTTGAGATGCCGTCGCGGTGTGATTGACGGTAGGATGTATTCATTTGGCGAACCGATGAGAACCCGAAGGGAGCCAATTCTTTGATTCCTCCGGTGCTCGCAAGCCCATCCTCGCGCTTTGGCGTTCGAGATTGTAGTGGGATCCGAAATCCCGAGGTGAGGCGCCCATGTGATCGTACGGGTTCACCAAAGCATCTTGCCCACATCGCGACGGAAAATTTTTTCTTGGAATCACCTTTCAAAATTCAATTTTAGCTTCAGCTGTAAATCCCTCACCCAAGGGTGGTTTACGGCCTATCGTTGTCAGCTGATAATTAGCTCTCAGCGAGCAATCGATGCGGATCGTCAGCTAGGGAAATCTCGTAAGTTAAAGCGAAATCGACAGATGCGGTTCTTTCCCCGCCTTTGGAAGATTTCCAGAAATTAAGTTGACAACGAGAATTCGGACGGTAAGGTACTGAGCATATCCGAAGAAGCCGCCGTTCTGGCGGTGACCAGGATGGAAAACAACATGTTTGATTCCCGCGCTCCGATCCTAGTTCGTTCGCGGAGAATAAAGGCGGATCAAGGTCGAGGTCGTTTGGCACGAGGCAGCCCGTCGGGTTGATCGCTTTTTCCACAGCGTTACATTAATACCTCGTCACTAGACAGTTAAATCGGTCGGCTGATTTTCTTGACACCGGGCGTACGGATCGCGTCACGGTGAGGGGATGGTTCGTTCGTCGGAGTGAGCGAACCTCGGCCAGGGAGGGATTTTGCGGGTTGTGGTGTGATCGATCGGCCAGAGGCCAGGGAGTTGGCCCCACGACACAAAGCCCAGGACGGGCGGGGTCGGAGTGTCATGACGAGTTGGCGTCATCCTCAATGATCGGGCACAGCACACTTGCCGCCTCACATGGATGTGAGGTGTTGGGTCATGAGTCAGCAGGGAAGCAACGCTCATGACCCCGTTGATCCTGTCGGGACGGCAGCCGACTGGGTGTCCAGCTACGGGACCATTCGAGTGAATGGGTACACATACGCTTGGACGAGCGTCAGGATGCCAACCAAGGAGGCGAGAAAAACGCTGTGCCAGAGCACAGCTTTGAATATGTCTGCCTCGCGGCCAAGCTGATGAGTCGCTGCCGTCGCGACACAAATACTTTGAGCGTCGATCATTTTCCCCATGACGCCGCCGGTGCTATTCGCTGTGCATATCAACGTTTGTGCCTGATCTAGGACGAGTCCGCTGCCGGTGAAGGCTCCTTGGTTGAAAATCTCTGTCGCGGTGATCTTCTGCAAGCTGCCGAACAAGGCATTGCTTCCCGCGTCCGTCCCGGTGAGAAACACACCCAGCCAACCCAGTATGGCCGCGAAAAACGGGTACAACAACCCCGTCTCCGCGAAAGCGACCCCGAGAGTGGCGTCCATCCCGGCGTATCGCGTCACGTAACTGAGCCCCAGCATGCACGCGATCGTCGGGATCGGGATTTTCATTTGCACGAGGGTTTTGCGAAAAATCACGACCGCCTGTCGCGGCGAGACACGCATGAGAAACATCGACAAGACAGCTGCCGCGAAACAGGGGGTACCTGGGGCGGTCAGCCACTTGAAGTCGAAAACAGCAGCCTCGGCCTCTGGCTCGGGACTGTCCGGGTTCTTTTGCAAACGCTTCGCTCGCTCCACTTCGTTGTGCAAGCTGGGGATCGGCACGCTGTAATACGACTTGAACGGGCCCAGGATCTGCAACCCCCGCTTCAATTCTGCCTCACGCTGACGGACGAATCCGGTGAGCATCAGAAATAGCGACATCAACGCAAAAGGCATCCAAGCGCGGGCCACCTTCAAGGCAGACAACGGCTCGGTATCGTCGGCGGTGCCCAACAGGGCCGATACGCTGGCCTGGGCGTGAGCTGCCTCAGCATCGTGGGGCGCTGACGTCGCGGGTGCGTGTCCCGGTCGGTCTCGATTCGGTTGAGAGGCGAACTGCCAGCGATCCTTGGGTTTCCAGTGTTTGAGGAAGATCGCTGTGAGGACGAGCGAGAGAATCCCACCGCCGATGTCTGTCATGGGCCAGATTTTCAACTGGGGCACGTACTCGTGCATGGTGGCGAAGAGGAACTGAAACAAGGCGAACGAACCGCCACTAACGGCCAAGACGGGCCACACCGACCATGTTTGTCTCCAAGTGCACATGCACTTGACCATGTAAAAGGGCACCAAGCAGGAAAGGAGCGGGAGCTGATGGCCGGCCATGGTGCTCAGTCTTTCGCCGGAGATGCCGGTGACGCCTTGCAGGGTGAGGATGGGGGTGCCGAGCCCTCCGTAGGCCACCGGCGATGTGTTGGCAATCAGGCACAGGACGGCGGCCAAAAATGGATCGAATCCCAGGCCGACGAGCATCGCGCCGCAGATCGCGACGGGTGAACCGCCCCCTGCCGCTCCCTCCAGGAAAGCTCCGAAGGAAAAGCCGATCAGCACCGCTTGAACCCGGGCATCGTCGGACAACACGGCGACAGACCGGCGGATGATGGCGAACTGTCCGGTCTCGACGGTGACGTTGTAGACCAGCATGGCACACATGACGGTCCAGCCAACCGGCAACAGGCCGAAACCCACTCCGTGGACGAACGCCCACGTCGCCATGTTCAACGGCATGTCGAATACGAGCCATGCGATCACGATGGCCGACAACGCCCCTCCGGCACCAGCCAGCGACGCAAGCCATCGTCTCACCACCAGCAAATAGAACAGCATGATAATGGGGATGGCCGCGAAGAGCGTCGATAAGATGCGTTGATTCAAGGGGTCCAAATCTTGCGTGTACGTGATACCCCAGAGCATCGCGGCACATCCTCGTGTCAAATTTTGATGAAGGCAGGCACAGCGATGGTAGCAATCGTCTCGAAGAACGCAAAGGGGGGAGCTCCGATTCGGACTCGGTCCGTTTGGATCCTGTTTTGATACGATGGACCAAAACGAATCTCTCGGGATGCACGCAGTGAGCGACAGTGACCCTGCACCCATCAAGGTTGAGACTCGCCCGTCCATGGAACAGGTATTTCGGGAGTATGCCCCAAGAATCTATCATTTAGCTCGGCGCATCCTCGGGAATGAAACCGATGCCCAAGACGTGACTCAAGACGTCATGCTTCAGGTTCTGCGCAAACTCGACACCTTCCGAGGGGACTCGTCCTTCCCGACGTGGCTCCACCGAGTCACCGTCAACGCGGCCTTGGCGCATCGGCGCCGTAAAGCTGCTCGCCATGAATTGGAGGCCTCCGACACCGTCGAGCAGAGCAGCAATGACGAACTATTGCCCCGTTCGTTGAAGCCGTGGACCGCCCGACCCGATCAAGCCGTCCTCGATGCCGAACAACAAGCTCTTGTCGAGAGCGCCATCGCCGAGTTACCGGAGATGTACCGGGACGTTTATGTCCTGGCCGACGTCCAACAGATGAGCAACGCGGAGATCGCTGACTTGTTGAACCTCAGCGTCCCGGCGGTCAAGAGCCGCTTACACCGGGCGCGGATGATGATGAGGAATCGTCTGGCACCGTATTTTGAGGAGATCGGAGCATGAACATTCCTTCATGTCAGCATGCCATCGATCTTCTTCTCGATTATGTATCGGGAGAGTTATCGGGGGAGCATCGGGCCGAGTTGGAACTCCATCTCCAGCAGTGTGCCTGTTGCCACACTTATTTGGAGACCTACCGTTTGACCATCTCGATGACGCGGCAACTGCCGCAGGAGGCACCTTTGCCACCTGAATTCGAAGCACGGTTGCTGGAGATGGTGAGAGCACTCCAAGAGGAATGGGAACGATAAGATGGTAGGCGGCGGCCAAATCAGAGGCTAATATCGAACGAAATATGAATCTTCCGCCAAACCCACCATGCGGCCGAGCGCCATCGGCAGTGAATTTTGACGAAGGGTAACAACCCTGGAGCTAGTTCGCGGTCGGGGTTATCCAGATCAACTTCGACGAGGTACACTTGGCTTTGAGGTTCGGGATTGTCTGAGTCTTTACTGCCCGGCTTGGTTGCCAACGAGCCGCCGCCGCGGAAGGTCAATTGCACAGGGACGGTTTTGGCATCGGCGGAGGGGAGACGACGCAACCGACCCCGATACGTTTTCGATCCTCCCGGCACGCGAACTGATACCTCCAATTCCGGGCTTTGACCCGCTTTCGCCAGGTACTCAGTGTCTTCCTCCAACAGTTTGTAGTCGTAAGGCGCCACCGGCACGAGGGCTCGGAGCTTGCTGACATCGCCAATCGTGCAAACGGGTCGATTTTGAACATCCTCCCAGAAACGACCGATTTCTTCCCGGCGTGGTAGATGCATGACGATGCCCGCGCGCGGTGCCCGCACTTTCAGCGATTCGATCATCCGATCGCGCTGCGCGACAGCAAGAGCGGCGGCTTCCTCTTTGGCACGTGCGTCGTCGATGAGCTGCTGAAATCGTGACCGTTCTTCCGCCGTGCGGGCACGGGTATACGCGGCCAGAGCGG
The DNA here is from genome assembly GCA_937922175.1 of uncultured Gemmataceae bacterium. Classification (GTDB taxonomy): domain Bacteria; phylum Planctomycetota; class Planctomycetia; order Gemmatales; family Gemmataceae; genus CAKZUU01. The sequence continues at coordinate 6,326 of CAKZUU010000074.1, read as the reverse complement.
ACTCGTAGAGGTCGCGTTGTTTTCGGCGTTCCGCGACGTGCTTCGCTCGGGCTTCCTCCAATTCCTCGCTATAGAACACGGCGATTTCCTGATCCTTCTCGACAAAGTCCCCGTCCTCGACAGAGACGCGCAGCAACGTGGCACCGCGGGCGATGGGAACGAAAACCTTCTGCGAATAATCCGGATCCAATTCGATGAGTCCCTTCTCCCTCACACGACTGATCGGGAGCGGGAGGAAAAAGAAAAGCAGAAGAATCACCGTGAGAACGGCAACGGTGATGGCCACTCGATGACCCTTCATGTCCGGTAGTCTCCCGCGTTGTTGGTAGCCCTTGATCAGACGATACAAGGGCCAACCGACAAGCGAACCCAGTGCGAACAGCGCCAGCGCCTTGCTCAAGGTGCCGAGCTTATAGGGCTTCAAGAAAGTTGAGAGGGTATACAGGATGCTGAACGTGATGAACCAACGGTAGAGATATGCCGCGATGGCATACACGACGAAAAGAATGCGGCGATTCAGCGCCATGTACGGCTCGGGCGGTACCTCGATGCCCAGAGCGTGTTCTTTAAACAGATTGGAGAGGTAGCGATTGGCCCGGTCACGTAGGTTGGGGATTTCCAACCAATCTGACAACATGTAATACCCGTCAAATTTCATCAAGGGGTTAGCATTGAACACGAATGTGCTGACCGAGCAGAGGATCATCAAACATAACGCGAGGTTATTGATGAAGGGTCGGCCCGGAGTATACCACCAGATCCAAGTGGCAAGGGCCGCGATCACCAATTCTACATAGATGCCCGCAAAGCTGATGATGATTCGACGCCATTTGTTGGGTAGCGTCCAGGCGTCGGAGACGTTGCAAAATAATGCCGGTGAGAAGCACATCAAGAGAAAGCCCATCTCATGGCACTCACCTCCGAACGCCTTGCAACTCAAGCCGTGGCCAAATTCGTGAATCACTTTGACGACGCCGAGCGAAACCCACATGTACAGCAGCGTTTGGAACGCAAAAAATTCATGGTAATACGGCAGCTTCTCGTAAAACGTGCGGTAGTGCAGCGCCACGAGGAGGACCGCCGACAGCATGAACGACACGCTCAGGATGAAAAACCACCCAGTGAAGATCCAGAACAGATAGCGGTATAAAAATGTGAGGATTCGATCGGGATCAAAGATCGGTATTTTGATGTACAGGATATTCGTCCAGGTTGCGAGTCGCTGGAGTCGGCGTTGTTTTTGTCGGCTTTCGAGGAGTTCTTCGGCCGCTCGACTCGATTCATGCTGTGCCAAGCCCGCAGTGAGTAGTTGTCGTGCGAACGATTCCAGGTCTTCGTGTGTCAGTCGATGCGGTCGATAGTTTCTCTCAAATTCCTTTTGAATTTCCTCCATGGTATGTTCGCCGTCGAACAACCTCACCACGAAGTATTCTTGTTCGTTGAAGCGGTAGTAGCGCAGGCTCACGGGGTCTTTGACGATGTATGATCGTTTCCCTTCATACCGCTGTTCGGAGATTTGCAAATCGGCGCGAAGTTTCAGTCGGACCTGTTTGCGGCGTTCGTTTTGAGTCGCTAACGCAAGTTCCATAATGTCTTCAATCCGCACCGAATAACGAATGGGCGACCGGTGACGCGAAAAGCTATCGAGTCGACTTTGGTTCAATCACGATGGTGACATTGGTCCCGACGGTCAAAGGCCGGTCCATCGGATTCGGGAAGTCGGCCCAGATGCGAACCGTGCGAGTGGCGGCGGCCGCTGTCTGGTCGATGAATTTGAGGATGCCCGGAAGGCGTGTCAATTCTTTATCATGAGGCATCGGCCACACGTATAGATCCCCGGTTTTCGTTCCTGTGACGGCGAAGGGATCATCTCCGAAGGGCGAAACAGCTCCGCAGGTGAAGACCACCATTCGCTCCCGTGGCACGAACTGCCGCAGTTCTGTCGCTCGTGATCCGCCGCCGATGGGCGCTCGCCACACAGACAGCTTTCCCTCACTTTGGCTTCCGGTGAGGACCAACCGGCTGTCATGCGAGAAGACGGCGAAAGTGGACAGTTTCGAAGCCTCGTGAACACTTTCGATCACTCCGACATTGCGGCGATCTGCCAAGGTCATTAATCGCAGACCTTGCCCAACGTCCAGGAGGAAGTACCTTCCGTCATGACTGACCCCCAAGCGATTGACATCGCCGGATCGTCCTTCCTGGGTGTAATCCAAACTTGCCCCCTCCGTGCCCAGACTCCAGACGCGGATGGTCATGTCGCGTCCCGCCGACACGAGCTTGGCCTGCGGTGTCAGCGACAGGGACGTAATTTCGCCGAGGTGATGTTGAGGCAATTTGTAGCGCAGGTTGCCACTTTCCACGTCCCAGATGCAAATGTCGCGGGCGTCGGCGGTGGCACAGGTTCGACCATCGGGAGCAAACGCGACGGCCGAGATCGACCCACGATGGCCCCCCTCAAGTTCCCGAACCGGGGTACTGCTGCTTTTTAGCGAATTGAGATCCCAGAGCCGGCCTTTCCCGTCTTCTGCTCCGGTCAGGCAGAAGCGACGTGTCGCTCCTGGCGGTGAGCACGCCACCGAGCGCACGGCGACGGGGTGGGTGAAAATTGCGCTTTCGCGGTCACTGCGGCCATCCCAAACGCGAGCGGTCCGATCTTCGCTGGCACTGACGATCAAGGGATGGGGCTGATGACTACTGATCGCCACGGCATGAATCGCTTGCGAGTGAAAACGCCTTCTCGCTCGCGGAGCTTCTTCAATCAACGGCTCGATGAAAACCGGCATGCCGCGACGTAGACGGCCGGCATAGCCCAAGGCCACCATGCCGTCGGCCCGTAAATAGTCGGTGCTTTGAATCTGCAAAACCGGCTCCAAAGCCTTCACCGATTGGCCCGGACGGTGGCTGAACGGTTGCACAATTCCGCCGATGTTCGCTTTGATCGTGTAATACTCGTAGTTGATCTGAGCCGCGATCCGCTCTTGCTTTTTTGCTTCATACTCCGCTAACTGACTCGACTCCGTCGCCAAGGCGCGTGCTAATTCCGCTGCACTTTGAACAAATTCCAGTTCGGAGAGGCTTCCCTGCGTGTACAGCTTCGTGCGAATGTTGTGAACCACATCGACCTTTTCCCGAACAAACCGTGCTTGGGCGAAAACTTTGCTCGACGCCTCTTCCGCTGCCCGAGCCGCCTCAAGTTTGGCGTAGGCCTCACTATCGTCAAGGAGCATGACGGTGTCGCCTGGCTCGACGCGATCACCCGGCTCCAAGGGGCGGTAGTTCTTCGCCCGATGCTTGAAGACGGTCGCGGGAGGCGAATCACCGGGCTTGATCTCCGTGCCGATGAAGAGAATTCGTCCATCGCGGAGCGCCGGCAAAGAAACTTGCCCTTGCTCGATGGTGCTCAAATGCGCGGGCACCAAAATCGGCTCAACCAGCGAAGCGCTCGCGGGATCAGGCTCCGCCTCGGCGGCTTGCACTTTGACTTTGAACAGTTCCGCCCCGATGGCTGCCGGTGTCGGCGAGCTGGATTCGCGCTTCCCCTGAGCGGCAACCGGTTGCACCGAGTCCGTGCAACCGGCCATCACCGTCAGCGCGGGGAGGATGAGCAATCCCACATTGACGAACCGATAAGGCATGGCTGGGTCTCGCTATAATCACTCACACCAATGGATCGTCCGTGGCACCGTAGCTGAATGGCTCATGGGTGGCGGCCCACGCACCAACCGCAGTCGTTTCGTGCCGCCCCTAAAATAACTGGAACCACTTTTGACAGATGAATTCCCACAGACCGTAAAACAAGCAATACCCCAAGGGGTGTTTCCCACACCGGATGTTGGCCCTCACTTCGACACCGGTCAGGTACAATTGGCGAGGAATCCGCCGGTCGTCCGGAATGTCATCGCCGCTGATGCGGACGTAAGCGTAAACGACGGGCTCTGTCTCATTGTGATCGTCGCGATTCGGGACCGCCGCCGGGGCGATTCGCCGCCGCGCCAGCTTCCCTCGATACGTCGAGGTGGCATCGCTACTCAGCTTCAACTCAACTTGCAATTCTTCGTTCGGGTCGTCGGTCAAGAAGGCATTTTTCACCTGGCTATAGTGCTTCTCGGGGATGCGAATTTCGATTTCCCAGTCGCCGTTCACTTCGCCGATCCGAAGCAAAGGGTCCGTCGGTTTGACGAAGCGGTCGAGCAATTCGGTTTTGAAATCGTTCCCATTGATGACCAACCATTCCGGCTCAGCGGTCCGCAGGCGTTTCGGGTCAAATTCCGGGGAGATGATCTGAAAGAAACCGGGATTGTCGAGTCGAGCACGATGGGCAGCCTGCAATCGACTCATTTCCAATTGCGCCGCTTGTAACTCGACACGAGCCGTCAGTTGTTCCTGTTCGAGTTTGGAGCGATCCTGGCTAAGGGTCGGATTCGCCAATTGTTGTTCCAAGGCTTGCAGTCGGGCCGTCGCGAGCGCCTCTTCCTTGGCCACCGCAAGAATTTGTTGTTGCAATTCCGTGTCGTAAAGCTCCATCAAGACTTGCCCGCGGCCGAACTTCACCCCCGGATCGACATGAATGCGTCGGATGTAACCCTGCCGAGGCGAATAAATCGGCAATCGCTCCACGGGCAGTAACTGCCCCTTCGCATCCATCTTGAGTTCGTAAGGAACGAAGACCAGCGCGAGAAAGACAGCGACCATCGTTGTCGCAATGGCGTAAGTCAGAAAGCGACGACGCCCTCCCAGTCCCTCTTGCAATCTCAAGATCGGCCGCCACAGCCACGCCAAGGGGATTTTCCGCATCTCCGTGGCGTTGTACAGGGCGCTGGCGGCGTGTCGCGCGATCACGTCCAGTCGAGCGATCAATGCCTCCGGCTGCGCCGGCGATTCGTAGCATTCCATCAACAAGGCAGAACGCGACTGCCCAGAAGCATACTCATTCGTCTGTTTGTCTCTCTCTCGCGGATCCCGTAATGGCTGAAACACGAGCAATTTGGCCGGGCTCTGCGCCAAGTACTCGTCCAAGGCGTGGTAGACGTCTGGGGGCAATTCGTCGTCTTTCACCCCGCGATAAATCAGCTTTTCGTCCCAACGGAACACGGCCTCGGCCAGCTTCCGCATCATTTGAATCTGGTTGGAGCGTTTTTCGACGACATCAGCACCGCTGACCGCCTCGATCTGGGCACGTTTCCCGTCGCGCACGGCCACGCTCAACCGATCGCAGCCGATCAGGCGTCGTCCTTCATTCGCGACGTGGTACGACACAATCGTCGGATCCAGCGACGCGTGCATCTGACACGAGAGGGCCTCCAACTGTGTCCAAAGCTGTTCGTGACTCGCGGACTGCCGCCCCTGCTGGTTTTTGACATAGTTGGATGCGTAACCGGCCATCTGCACCAGATAGTTCAGGTGCAGACGTTTGACACGCGCATCCCAACGGGGTTCCTGCCAAACCTCGACCAGCCCGATGGGTGTGCGTTCGTCCAGAAGGATTGGTGCCAGCAACACAACGTAATCCGTCGGATTCCCCGCCGGGATCCCTTCGAGGATACCCGTCGAGCCGAACGGTTCGAGCAGGATCGGCTTGGCTGTCTGAAATGCCTGTCGCAGCAACTCGTTGTGACTTTGACGGCCGTTCTTGTGCTTATCCAACCCCACGTGCTCGATATTCACGTGGCATTGCAGTTGGAGGAAGCCTTGCACATTTTTAATCCAGACAGCCCCCGCGGGTGCATCGATGCCATTGAGTGTCTTCTCCAAGAACTCTTGAAAGAAATCGGCCGGTGGGGCGTTCCCGCCCGAGAGGCGGGCGACTTCTTCGAAGACTTGGTCAATTTTGCGAAGCGGTCGGTTCTCTTCCTGATCAGACGTGCTGGTAGGCGGATTGGGATTCACCGGGCGACCTCGATTGTGTCCGTGTTCCGTCAAACGATCACGCTCATTCGTGAAGCATAATGCCCCCCGCATGTTGTCGCAAGGGACAACCTCGCGGAAGCGACGACTTGAGAAAAACCTTCTCGTCCAATTGAAGAGAGCGCGTCGATCTTACCGGCGTTGCCGATGGGCCAAGGGAGAGAACCTGAGTGGCTTACGAAAATTCCGATGATTCGGGCGGCTCGCCTCACCCTCCGTATACCGTATTTTCGCGGGCGACCCACGGGAACACCCGCCGAGGCCGAGCAGGGGCTTTTCATGGCTCACTGGTTTCGGCGTACTCTCCGCATTCGTGCTCCAAGATGGTGTGCATCAATTCCCAAGGATCGGCATAACTTTCCGGCAGAGGCCAACGGAAGCGTTCGGTGGCGGCTAACTGCGCCGCCGCCCCGTGTTCC
>CAKZUU010000073.1 GCA_937922175.1 uncultured Gemmataceae bacterium | reverse complement strand
TCTGCTCTCCCTCGCCCACGACCTCAAAGGCCGGATCGCTGATCCCGAGAGCGGCCAACTCTCGTCCCAACAAGACCTTGATGAATCCCGGCGAGGCATCATCGTCGAATTCGACCTTTGCCCGACGATTCGCCAGCTCCTGCCGAGTGACATGGACTTGCTTCAACAAGCTCTGCCCTTGGTCATCGCGGAGAAGTCGGCTGATCGTGATGAAGACCAGGTCCACCTCTTTTTCTGTCGTCCGAACGTTGAAGAAGCGGCTTTTACCTTCGGTATTCGGCTCGCTCGAGAGGAAAATCTGCTCTACGGACCAATCCGGCAGACGAGAAGCACGACGGGCGACGTCGGCTTCGAGTTCCAAGCGTGTCGACCCGGCGGGTTTATTTGCCAACATGACTTTTTGCGATTGGCCGTCCCGATAGGTCACGGAGAAGCTTCGGCCTGAATCGTCAAGTTGCTGCACCTGCGCGACCGCCAAGACTTTTTCTTGTCGGGCGTCGCCGAGCAGGCGACGCAACTCGCTGATGTCCGCGGGTTCCTTGAGTTGACCGCCGAACGCTGTTCCGCCGACGAAATCGATATTCAGCCCCGCCGGACCTCGCAGCATGAAAATGGCGAATCCCAAGACGCTGAGAGTCACCGTCGCCGCGAACCAGTAATGTCGAACGCGCATGAAGTTGATATTCGGTCGGGCGAACAATCGCAACATGCTGAGTTTTTTCAGCAGGTTGGCCTGTGCCCACAGTTCGAAGATGGTTCGAGTCACAAACAAGGCGGTGAAGAGGCTGATCGTCAGGCCGGATGCCAACGAGACGCCGAACCCCTTCAGTTGATCGTTGCCTACGGTGTAAAGAATGATTGCCGTGAAAATACTCGTCAGGTGCGTGTCGATGATGGCGGGGAAAGCTCGCTCATAGCCGTTCCGCAGGGCCAGAAGCAGTGAGGCGCCCTTTTCGCGTTCCTCGCGGAGCCGTTCGTAGATGAGGACGTTGGCATCAACCGCCATGCCCAGCATCAGCACTAATCCGGCCAAGCCGGGCAGAGTAAAGGTCGCGTTGACGAAGACCATGAACGCAACGGTCAATAACAGATTGGACAACAGAGCGATCGTGGCCACGACGCCGGCAAAGCGGTAGTAGACACACATGAAAGCGAGGACGGCGATAAACGCCCACGCGACGGCACGCAATCCGCTCTCAATCGTATCTTGCCCCAACGTTGGGCCGATCGTGTTTTCGGAGACGGGCAGCGGTTTCAAAGTCGCCGGCAACGCCCCAGATCGCAGAACCGACACGAGGGCATCGACTTTTTCCTGCGTGTAGTTGCCGTGGATCTGACCACGGCTGGAGATCGTCGATTGCACCGTTGCCGCTGATTCAACGTAGCCATCCAAAATGACCGCGAGAAGTCGGCCGAAGCCCCCGCTGGGAAGATTCTTCGACGTCATGATTTGGAAGCGCCGGGCACCTTGGCTGTTGAAGGCGAAATCCACGGCCAGGTTCTGCTTCTCGTCAAACCCCGGTCGCGCATCCACCAGGTCCTGGCCCGTCACGGACAAACGCTCTCCCGTGTCCGGATCGACCTCCGGCAGCCGCGTCAACACGAAGTACTCGTACTTCTTGCTTTCCCGCTCTTTCTCCGATAACTTCACGTTTTGGCATTTGCGACTGAACAAGAGGATCTGCGTGCCGGGAACCACGGCGACTTGATTCTTCTCCCGGGCTTCGCGCATCCGCAGCCACAACTCGCTCGGTTCCGACTCGAACCGATTCGATAACCCCAAACTCTCCCGTTCTTGCCGACCCAACTCGACCCACTCGTACGACGCCCGACCCAAAACGTCTTCGCGGGTGGTCGGCCAATCGTTGCTGCCGTCCTCCGGCGTCGGCAGAGGCGGCGGTTGACCGTTTCGCGCTCGACGCTCCAACTCTTCGGCGAACGCTGCCGGATTTGTCGGGTTGTTGAAGTGGGCACGAACGGCATCGAAGACGGGTTTATCGTCTACATCATTGGCCAAGACCCGAAACTCCAGGCTGCCGACCTGCCGAATCTTTGCTTTGATCGCCTCGACTTCTTCGCCTGTGACGTCTTTTCGCTGCTGTCCCGAGCCGGCCACACTTCGCACGTATTCCCGGACCTCTTCGAGCCGCACGGGTTGGTAGTGAGCGTTGATGATGTCTTCAATCTCTTCCCGCTTGGCGGCCTGAGCCGTCGCCTTTTGCACCACTTCGATGAGCCGCTCCCGCGCCCCTGGTGGAATGCTGTCGATGGGGGCATCGGGCGCGTTCTGAAGGGCCGGCCACTTCGCCTTCACTTCCGCCAACACCTTCCGCCATTCACGAGCGTCGATCCGATTGAAGACAACATCGGCGAGGTCATTAACCAACCCACGGGGAGTTTCGACCCGTTCACCGCCGAGTTTCTCGGCATAGTGGCTGTTGACTTGATCGAGGATGTCATTCCAAGCCGCCTGCGCCTTTTGCGCTTGAGCAGCCCCACCCGTCGGAAGGATGATTTCAATACGGGTATCGCTCAAGGGTCGGATGGTCACGTTGTACAGGTCGTTCGGGTCGATCCGCCGTTTGAGCGCGGCCGCCAAATCACTCGGTTTATAGCCTTCGGCCATTTGATGATCGGGGTCGATCTCGTAAATCAGGATCGTGCCCCCGACGAGATCGACGCCCAAATTGAATCCCCCCAGGCCGCGGTTGTATTTCACCACCGCCTGGGTCACCACCAAGGCACCCAGAAGAACGGGCAACACGCTGAAAACAACCCGCCAGTATAATCGACTGACCGGTCGGAACAGCCCGTAGATGATCGCCCCTACTGTGACGATGCCGAAGACAATCCAAATCATGCTGGACAACGTGGACATGGGATTCACACTCGCTCGTTGAAACCGCGTTTCCCAAGCGACCGTGCTTGGGTGACATGGATCTTCCGATCCCGTTCGGGTTGGTTAGCCTTCGGAACCCGAAGGGTAGACGCGCACGACACTGCTTTTCAATACTCGAATTCGCGTATTTGTCTGATCATCGACGCGGAGGACCAACTCATCGTCGCGAGTCTCACCTTCTTTTCGATCGCGGATATCGACGACGACACCAACGATTCCTCCGCTGGTCACCACCCGATCGTTCCGTTTCAATCCGGTGAGCATCTGTTGATGTTGCTTGTGCTGCCGCCGCATCGGCAGAAAGAGGAAAAGGACCGCTGCGACCATCATGATAATCAGCATGGGCAAGGGCCCTAATCCGCCTTGCCCTGCGTTCTCCCCTTGCGCCCACAAGAGCGTGAATTCCATAACGGCTGCCAGATCCGGAAAACCCATGGTTTGATGACGCTACGGAAACAACTAGTCTAAGACCCGTCCTGGCTTGGGGCAAGGTGGAGTCGGCCCTCCCGAGGGCGACTCAAGAAGCCCCGATCGACGGCACTCCGCACCGTCCCCCAATGCAAAGAGATGCACAGCGGTCGAATCTCGCCGGCGGGTGGACATCTTGACGAGGAGGCCAGGCGGGAATACCTCACCTTTTTTCTTCGACCGTACTCGACGACGATGGATGACGCCATCCGTAAAGCCGATGTCCTCATCGAGGCGTTGAGCTACATTCAGAATTTCCGCGACCGGCGGACGGTGATCAAGCTGGGCGGCAGCGCCATGGAAGATCCGTCGGCGTTGACGGCCACGCTGCAAGACGTCGTCTTCATGGCAGCGGTCGGGATGCGGCCAGTGCTCGTTCATGGCGGAGGCAAGCCGATCGATCGCGCGATGGCACAAGCCGGCTTGCGACCCGTCAAGGTGCAGGGGCGGCGGGTCACCGATCCCGAGACACTGGCCATCGTGGTGCGAGTGCTTTGCCACGAAATCAACGCCGACATCGTGCGACAGATCCGTCACTTGGGCGGTCGAGCGGTCGGTATGCACACCGGCCCGATGCAAGCGCTGTTTGGCGAGAAGTTGTGGCTGCCGGGGAGTTCCGGTGAACCGTTAGATTTAGGCCGAGTCGGTCGTGTCACACGGGTGGACCGTCGTCTCATCGACGATTTCTGTGCCGGCGGAGTCATTCCCATCATTCCCTCGGTCGCGATCGACGATCAGGGAGGCTGGCTCAACGTTAACGCGGACACGGCGGCCGCTGCCGTCGCCGTTGAACTGAGGGCAGAGAAGTTGGTGTTTCTGAGCGATACGCCGGGAATCCTTGCCGATCGGCATGATCCCACGTCGCTAATACCCTGCCTCGACTCGACCCAATGTCACGAGTTGATCGCCAAGGGGGTGATTGATTCGGGCATGATTCCCAAAGTGGAAGCCTGTTTAGAAAGTTTGCGGGGTGGAGTTCACAAAACGCACCTGATTGACGGTCGATTGAGGCACTCGCTGCTGCTGGAGATTTTCACGGATCGTGGCGTCGGGACAGAGATCGTGTTGACCTCGGAGCCGACTGCTGCTCCTCTTCTCCCGAACCCGTGATGTTCCCGAACCCGAGGGGTTGGGCCATGACGACGTCAGCAGAGATCATGGAACTATTCTCGCGCTACGTGATCGCGAATTACACCCGTTACCCGGTGTGCTTGGTTCGGGGCGAGGGGTCGTTGATCTGGGACGCTGAGGGAAACCGCTACATCGACTTTTTCCCGGGTTGGGGTTGCAATTTGATCGGGCACTGTCCACCGCGCGTGGTGGCGGCCGTCCGAGAACAAGTCGGCGAACTGATTCATGTGCCGAACACCTGGTACATGGAAGCGCAAGGGCGGTTGGCCGAGGCGCTGAGCCGCCGGACCGACTTTCAAGGGAAATGCTTTTTCTGCAACAGTGGAGCAGAGGCGAACGAAGCAGCGATCAAGCTGGCGCGGCTATGTGGTAACGAGAAGAAGCGACACAGGATCATTTCCTTTCTTGACAGTTTTCACGGCCGAACCTTGGGGGCGTTGAGCGCCACGGGGCAGCCGAAATATCATGCCGGACTGCATCCCTTGTTGCCCGGCTTCCGATATGCTCCCTTCGGCGATCTCGAACAGACCGCGAAGCTGATTGATGATGAAACCATCGCCATCATGGTGGAGCCGATTCAAGGGGAAGGTGGTGTCAACTTACCCCCACCCGGCTTTCTGGAAGGATTACGCGACTTGTGTGACCGTCACGGGTTGCTGCTCATTTTCGACGAAGTTCAGACCGGTATGGGGCGGACCGGCCGATGGTTCGCGCATCAACATTGGGGCGTTCTCCCCGACATCATGACTCTCGCCAAAGCGACGGGCGGCGGCGTCGCCCTGGGAATCCTCGTCGCAAAACCTCACATCGGCGAAAAGATGGTCCCCGGAACCCACGCGGCGACATTTGGCGGCAACCCGATCGCGTGCCGCGCGGGATTGGCCACCATCGAAACGATCGAGGCGGACCAACTACTTCCCCGAGCCGTCCACCTCGAACAACGCTTTCGCCAGCGTCTCGAGAATTGGCGCTCCCGGACGGATGTCATTCGAGACGTCCGGGTCAAAGGAGTCATGATCGGGATCGAATTCGTCTCGCCGTGTGCGGAGCTCGTTCAACAGTGTTTGGAGCGGCGATTGTTGGTGAACTGTACCCATCAGACGGTCCTGCGGTTGTTGCCCGCCATGAACCTCCCTGATGCGCTCTTTGAGGAGGGTTGTGCCATCTTGGAAGAGATCATTCTCAACTGGCGCCCCTGACGATGTCTTTCGCAAGAACCCTGGGCTTCCTGACTGGGGATCCAAGCTTGCTCCAGTCGGACGCGGAGTTCCGCCGATGCGACATTTTACCGATGTAACCGACCTCACCCCCGAGGAACTCGAGCGGCTGCTCGAAGCCGCAGCTCAATTAAAGGCTGCGCGCCATCGCCGAGTGCCCTCCCAGACCCTGGCCCATCGTGTCGTCGCCTTGATTTTCGAGAAGCCGTCGTTGCGCACACGGGTCAGTTTCGAGTCCGCCATCATTCAGATGGGCGGCAGCAGCCTCTTCTTGTCGGCTCAAGAGGTCGGGTTCGGCTGGCGCGAGTCGCTCGCAGACGTCACCCGCACGCTGAACCACTACGTGGATGCCGTCGTCCTGCGTGTTTTTCAGCACGAGACCGTCCTCAAGATGGCCCAGGTCGCGACCTTTCCGATCATCAACGGCTTGTCGGATCGGGCCCATCCATGTCAGGCCGCTGCCGATCTCTTGACAATCCGCGAACATTTCGGAGAGGTCAGGGGCCGAACGGTCGTTTTTGTCGGAGACGGCAATAACGTTGCCCGCTCGTTGGCGCTGGGCTGTGCGCTTTTAGGTGCCCGGTTTCGCTTGGCCTCGCCGCCGGGTTATGGTTTCGAGCCGGCATTCGTCCAGCGATGTCAGCAACTGGGTGGAATCCTCGAACTCCAGAGCGATCCGGTTCAGGCGGTTGCCGACGCGGACATCATCTACGCCGACGTTTGGACGAGCATGGGCCAGGAGTCGGAGCGCGAGACACGCTTGAAAACCTTTGCCCCGTATCAAGTCAACGCCCGTTTGTTGGCTCAGGCTCCGCCGCATGCTCGCGTCCTGCACTGTCTGCCCGCTCATCGGGGTGAGGAAATCACCGACGAAGTGATGGATGGCCCCCAGGTTCTCGTCTTCGAGCAGGCCGGCAATCGGCTGCACGTCCAGAAGGCGATCCTCGAATTCCTACTTGAACAATCATGACAACGACGCGCCAGCGGCCTGATGGCCGACGTTTCGACCAGCTCCGACCGCTCAAATTCCAACGCCGCTACACCCGCCAGGCACCGGGGAGCGTTCTCGTCCGGAGCGGCCGCACCACCGTCTTGTGCACTTGCTGCGTCGAGCCGCGAGTCCCCGAATTTCTCATCGGCACGGGTAAGGGCTGGCTCACCGCCGAATATGGAATGCTCCCCGGTTCCACTCCCGGTCGAAAACCCCGCGACAAAGGAGGTAAAGTCGATGGCCGATGCGTCGAAATCCAGCGTTTGATCGGTCGCAGTCTCCGGGCCATCGTCGATTTGTCGCGCCTGGGTGAGCGGACTCTTTGGCTTGATTGCGACGTGCTTGAAGCCGATGGCGGCACTCGCACCGCTGCGATCAACGGCGCGTTTGTCGCCTTGGTCGATGCGTTGACCTCCATTCGTTCCGAGATCGGGCCGCTGGGCGATCTCCTTAGCAGCAGCGTCGCCGCCGTCAGTGTCGGGTTGGTTGAAGGTCAGCCGCGCGTCGATCTATGTTACGAAGAAGATCGCGACGCCGAAGTCGACATGAATCTGGTTCTCACGGGGGACGGACGATTCGTCGAGGTGCAAGGTACAGGCGAAGAGGCAACCTTCACCCGCCAGCAACTCGATCAGCTCCTTCGCCTGGGGGAACAGGCGATCCAGCAGATCGGAGCGATTCAGAAAAAGGCGTTGGGAGCGCGTTGGCCCTTTGCCCGACGCCCGTCGACCTGACGCGACATCAACTCATCGGCGAACCCCGCCTCGGGACCCGCCGCTCCCCCCCATATTCGGCGGGGATGGGAGACTCGGCACTTTCGGCCGGACACTCCCTCCGATGCTCGGCATCGTGGGGATGCTCGGTCGGCTGATCGCCGGCGGATTCACGGGGTTACTCGGTCGGCTGAATCCTCCGCCAGTCGGCATCGAAGGGATACTACGAGCCGTCGGCAACGTCGGCCGACTAACCGAGGGCGGCGTGGTGCTCACATCGGGACGACCAAAATTGCCCGGATTGGGCACCTTGGGCACGTTCGGGACACTCGGCACACTCGGCCGACTCACCGCCGGCGGACTGACAGTGCGCGGCGAGGGCGGTCGATCGCCCAAGTTCGGTGGCGTCGGAATCGATGGCGGCGTCGGGATCGAGACACCCGAATTCGACGACAGATTGGGCTCGCTCGACGCTGGCCGCTGACCCCAATCAGGGATCCCTGCACTCCGAGTCGGTCGATGTGGCATGTCGCTCACACTGGGGGCAGCTACAGGCAGATTTGGGAGACGAGTTCCAAGACGGTCCCGTTCCTGTCGAATGTTGGGAACATTCGGAATCGCCGACCGATTCCCGAGGCGTTGACTTCCATCCAGCCGGACCGCCGATTCATTCCTCACCTGGGCACGCGGAGGTGGAACCGGCAATTCCGGTCGCTCGATGCGACTGGCTTCGAGACTGCGAGCGGTGAGCCGACGAGCGTTGTCCACGATGTTTTGTCGATGCGATTCAGACAGCTTTTCGAGTCGGACACCGGAGGTCGCTGCTTGATGGAGCGGCCGCAACACCGCTGGGGCCTTCGCCGAGATGTTCTGAAGTTCGAGAGTTCGCGGCGGGGGTGGCTCTCTGCCAGCGGCCCGAGCAAGGAACGTTTGCTGCTGGGTCACCAGCCAAGTACGGTTGTTGCGGTTCACCCAAGAAAAGTGAATCAAAAGAGGATCATACAACCAGCCTCCGCTCCAACCGGCGCCCCACCAACCCAGGCCCGTTCCCCATCCAATTCCCGGCCCCCAGCCGATCCCCCAGGCGAGGTTCGCTCCGAGACCGAGACCGATGCTCCAGAGACCCGAGCCGAATCCGACGTTGATGTTCAGGCCCGGTCCGAACCAGGGACGATAACCCAGCGCCCAATAATCAGGTCCGTAGAAATCGCCGAAGTAATAGCAGCGGAATCCCGGGCGTAAAAACATCGACCCGAAGACGACATCCGTCGCCAGAACAAAACCGGGGCGATACACGAAGCCGGCCGAGAAATAGGGTCGAGGTCCCCAATAGACTGGAGCGAACAGCAGTCCGCGGCGTGCGGGGATGTAATCCCAATAGCCGCTACAGAAGTAGTAGCCACGCGGGGACCAAGCATACGTTGCCGGAACCCAAACATAATCAGGCCGCACGTCGGCCCAATATCCCGGTCGCCAACGATAACCCGTCTCGGTGTAAAACCAACATCCCGGAACATAAAAGCTATGGTCGTCCGGTGGCGGAGTCGAAGGTCCCTCGTCGATGTTCGCCGGCGGCTCCGGGACATATTGTCGGTCGGCTTCCGGCTCGGCGGCCCAATGCCCGCTCACCCAACGCCACCCTTCCGAAGTCTCGACCCAGTAGCCCGGGATCCACCGCCTTCCTTGAGGCACGTCGCGCCAAAATCCGCTGATCCAAATGAAATCTCTCTTCTCTTCGTCCCATTGCCAATAGCCGGGAATCCACTGCACATTATCGCCGGCAGGCCGCTGATCCGGCGGCACCTCCGGCACCGGTGCCGGCGGCTGCTGCGGAACGACAGGCGGAGCGACGGGTTCCTTCGTCACCACTTGGGCGAACGCCTCGTGGAGCGGCCCTCGGGCCTCGACCTGCGGCCGGGGGTCGGCCAAGGGCGGTTCTTCGGCGGGAAGCCCTGGCGAAAAGCCCATGATCCCCACACTAACCATCAAATATTGCCGCAACATCGCGAGATCTCCCGAGGCACCGCCCTTCCCCTTCTTCGATCATGAATGATCCCCGCTAACTTGACAAGCATCTGCCGCAGAGGATCCGCGAAGGCCCAACGGCAATAACTGGAAGACTGGCAATCTTTCTCGTTCGCCGGCAGACAACTGCCAGCGACAGGAGGACGACACGCCGGCTGCATCGACCGCGACTTCGACCACATTCTATCATGATCGACCCAATGATCTCCCCGACGACCGAACCGAGCGAGTCCGTCAGGCCATCCGAACGTGGCATGGCCGATCGGAAAGTTTCGAGGACACTTTGACTCAGGGGCAGGTGATTGCTAACATAGACGGTTCCCCGGCTGCCGAGTGGCAAATCGGGGAATGTCCCCTGGCCTGACGGAGGCATCGGACCATGAGCACTCGAAACCGACGTGGGAATCGCTGAGCGGGAGGAGTTGCGTGTCGATCGTGCAAGTCCAGGAATTGATCGAGGCAGGCGTGCACTATGGTCATCGCGCCAGC
>CAKZUU010000072.1 GCA_937922175.1 uncultured Gemmataceae bacterium | reverse complement strand
GTCACGTCCTCGTCGTTGAGCCACACTTTCGGTCCTTGCACCTGGACGCGGGTTTCGCGAAGAAGAGGTTGAATGGCGGCTTCATCGTCCGGCTCCACGCGATGCCGAATCACCGCGAGCGCCACCGCACGGTACATCGCCCCGGTGTCCAGCACCTCGAAGCCCAGCCGATCCGCCAAAGTCCTTGCAGTTGTGCTCTTACCTGTCCCGGCTGGGCCGTCGATCGTGATGATCATCTCCGCCTTCGCCTGCGACCACTGTTCGCTCACGGATGAATGTTGGCCGTGAACACTCGACCGGCGACCATACTTCTCGTTCGCGGAACCGGGTCGATGCCAACGACTTGGTAGGTAAAAGTACCCGCGGGAACCGTCACGTCGATCTGCTCGCCGGGCATCAGGAAATAGGAGACTCCATTGACTCGAACTTCTTGGATGGTGGTCAGCTGATTGATCAAGCGAAGCGCACCCGTCGTCAGACGGGTCTCGTCACGGAGGCTTGGGTCGGGCCGAAGCGATTCACGACGTTGGCCCGGAGCGGACGGAAGACGGCTGGGAGACGAACCCGACAAACTGCGCTCGCTTGAGGACAACAGGTCCTTCAACCGAGCCACCTCACCCTGAAGCGACTCGATTTGAGCCCGCAATTGCCACGAGTCCGCCAACACCGTTTGCTGGGCTTCGAGACGAGCGGCTTGAGCCTTCAACGCCGTCACCTCGCTCTGGAGATTCGCGATTTTCTGGCTGAGCTCCCGCTGCAAACTTTCGATCAATTGCTGTGGGGTCGGCGGCGGAACGGGATCGGCGGCTTGCGCCATCGACACCCCCAACATCAGACCACCAACCATCACCCAGGTCCGGAACATGGCTTGGCTCCTTTCCCCAATATCCTTCACAACCCGACCATCGGCACACGGGCCTCCCGAATCGTGCGGTCTTCAAGTTCCGTCGTCCTTTCCTGTTAGGCTACTGAACGCTTTGCCAGATCGCAAGAACTTTGCTCCCATGGGAGATCGAGCGGCAAATATCAGCACACCCAGCACGAATCTTGTAGTAGCCTCCCCCTGCATGACTCGAGGTCCCGTGGCGGCAGGCTGCGGATGGTTCGACACTGTTGCTATAATTGGGACCGAAGGGATCGTCCGGCGGCGGTGATCGTGTGGGGTTGCCCCGACGCTGATGGGTTCTGATGGATGGGCCAATGAAGCGACGCCGACTTGATCAGGCGCTGTGGGCGGTGGGGGCGATGAGCATCGCCTTGGTTTTGCCGCCATTCATGTTCGCCCAGGACAATCGAGACGCACCCGAAGAAGACGGCATCTTTGTGCCGGTGTATCACCCGATCACCAGCGAAGTGGTCGCTCGGGTCAGAAATATCGTCGAGCAGGCCCGGACGCAGCGTCGTGGTCGAGTTATCACGAAGGTCATCTTCGATTTCAATCCGAACAATCGCGAGTCCGCGTCACCCGACTTCGGACCGTGTCTCGATCTCGCCCGCTACATTCGGGGCTTGCACCATCTATTGACCGTCGCCTACGTCCACCAGAAAACTTCGCGTCATAGCGTCCTGCCCGTCCTGGCCTGTAAGGAACTGGTAATGGGTTCATCCGAATCCTCCTGGCTGGGACGCATCGCGGAGGGTGGCACATCGCGCTTGGATCGATTTGAGCAGGAGGCGTATGAACAGATGGCGGGTGAAGCCCGAGCGGCACTCGTTCGCAAAATGCACGATCCCACGGTCGAGTTGATGCGGGGGCGACGAAACCAAGCGGACTTCTTTTTCGATCAGCGGCAAGCCGACGAGGCTTCTCGCCAAGGTGTGGTGGGCGGTGAACTGATTTCCCCGGCGGGCGAGATCTTATTTCTGAATACGGAAGCTGCGATCAAGTTGGGGTTGTGTCAACTCGGGAATAAGACCCAGTGGCGCCAGTTGCTCGACGCCTATGGCTTGTCTCCCTTCAGTCTCCAAGCCGATCCCTTGCGAGGTCAACCACCCATTGCCCGGATTGTCCCGCTGCGTGGGGAGGTCAGTGCGGTATTCCGCGAGTCGTTGGTGCGGCGGCTGTATCGATCACGTGATGAAGGGGTCAACACGTTTTTTCTGGTGTTTCAGGATGTTGGCGGGGGCAGTGTCGCCGAGGCGCGGCAACTCGCGGATGAGATTGTCAAACTGACTTCCGACGAAAGCAAACCGACCCGAATCATCGCTTTTGTCCCGTCGGAAGCGTCGGGATCAGCGTTTTTCGTTGCGGTCGCCTGTTCGGAACTGGTAGTGAGCGAAGTCGCCATTTTGGGCGATTTCTCGGGCTGGATCCAATCTGCTCCGGCGGAAGTACCGGCGGTTCTCGCTTCGTTGCAGCAACTATTGGAGCAGCGTGAACTCGATCCGTTGATCGCTGAGGGCATGCTGAATGCCGACGTCGAGATCTTTTTGGCCCGCACGACCCAAGGGCGATTGGATCGACGACTCATGACCGGTAGCGATTTGGCAGCGGAACAACGGCGAGCCCAAGCGAACTGGCGGCCCGAGAAGCAAATCAAACATCGAGGAAACCTCCTGACGCTGAACGCGACGTTGGCTCGGGAACTGAAGGTGGCGAAAGCGGTGGTCTCCGGAAGCGATATCCGCGAGGTGGTCGCATTGTACGGATTGGACGATGGCTCGGTGCGGGAACTGACTCCGGATTGGCTGGATCAAATCGCCGAATTCTTCCGGACGCCCGCTGTTCGGTTTCTGCTCGTGATGATTGGCATTGCCTGTTTGA
>CAKZUU010000071.1 GCA_937922175.1 uncultured Gemmataceae bacterium | reverse complement strand
GGGGAGCGGCCAGCCACCGCCCCAAGGGTCGCTCGCATCCAACAAAACAATGTCCAGACTCCGCGACAGTCTCAAGTGTTGAAACCCGTCGTCCAAAAGGGCAACCTCGCTCTCGAGTTCATCGACAGCAATTTGCAGCAGCTCGTGGCGATTGATCCCCTGTAGGTGCGGAACATCGGGAAGGTTTTCTTCCAGGACCAGAGCTTCATCGTTCCTCCCCTCGCAGCTGCCATAACCACGACTGAGGATGACGACTCGGAATCCCTGGCGGCAAAGATCGCGAGCCATCATCTCGACACACGGAGTTTTGCCCGTACCCCCAACCGTCAAATTCCCGACGCTGATGACGGGAATCGGAGTTGGGTGCGATCTCCACCAGCCTCGCCGATAAAGCCAGCGGCGTAAGGACATCACAAACCCGTAGATCATGGCGGGTGGAAGAAGAGACCAACGGACGAATGGAGCGACGACTCCGCCCGCTTCTCCAGAGACGATCGCTTGCCATCGTCGAACGATGCGATCGCGCCGTGAGCCGCCCCTCTCTGACATCGACATGAGTTTTCTGGGGGATGCCGCGAGTCACTAATGGAGCGACGATGGACCGTTTCCATTGGTCGTCAACTCAAAGGTGCGTCGCAGACATTCCAACGCCTCCTGGCCGCGTGTCTGCTCAACCACAACGCTGAAGCAGACTTCACTGGTATTGATCATTCGAATATTGATTTGACGTTCCGCCAGGGCGCCGAACATCTTCCGAGCCACGCCCGTATGTGTCCGCATTCCAACTCCGAAGACAAAAAGGACCGCGATATCCGAGTCCGCAACGACCCGAGCAGCCGGGTCGATCTCGCGAATGACTCGTTCGGTGCAATCGCGGGCAGTCGCGAGATCGTGTTGCGGAACACTGAACGACAGATCGGCTCGGCCGCCAGCACCGAGATTCTGAACGATCATATCAACGTTGATGCCCGCCTGGGCGACACCTTGGAAGATGCGGTTGCAATAGCCTGGCACATCCGCCAGGCGTAACACGGTGATCTGGCCGTAATCACAGACCAGACGGATGTCGCTAATCAAAATATCCTCCATACTCGACAATCGACGGTAAAGATCGCGGCCATTTTCGAGGTTCATCGACGTCTCCGGGGCGCGAAAGACCTCCTCGCGAGAGGCGCCGTGTGGCAATTTCAGTCGCTCGCGATGCAATCCGAAAGCGCGATGAACCGCCCGCAAAGCCCGCATCCCATCTTGCCGATCGACGAGAACAGAGATTTTGATGTCGCCCGTAGTGATCATTTGCATGTTGATTTTTTCGCCCGCCAGCGCGGCAAACATCCTCTCGGCGACCCCCGTATGCGTCCGCATCCCTGCACCGACGAGCGACACCTTGCTGACATCCTCCGCGGCCGACACCGTCGCCCCGAGCGAGTCGGCCAGGGGATGCAAAACGGAGAGAGCCTCACGCAACTCCGCTTTGGGTACCGTGAATCCGATGGCCGCCTTACCCTGGCTCCCTAATCCCTGTGCGATCATGTCCACGACGATGTTGCGCTCGGCCAAGGCAGAGAACACCCGATGGCTCACGCCCGGCTGGTCAGGCACACCGTCCAGCAACAACCGTGCTTCGTCTTTGACAATGGCCACTCCACACGCAGGTTCTCCCCGCATCCATTCCTGCTCGCGGACAATCCAAGTCCCTTCAACATCGCTGAAGGCACTTCGGACCATCACTGGGACATCGTATTTTTTCGCGAATTCAATCGACCGAGAGTGCATCACCGCCGCGCCGGCGCTGGCTAATTCCAACATCTCGTCGTAGCTGATGAATTCCATTTTTTGCGCTTCAGGTACCAGACGCGGGTCGGTCGTATACACTCCGTCGACATCGGTGTAAATCTCGCAGCCCACGTCGTGGCGGTCACCGCTCTCATGCTTCAGGACGGCAGCCAAGGCCACCGCGGTCGTGTCCGATCCTCCGCGTCCGAGCGTTGTGATGTTTCCGGCCTCGTCGATTCCTTGGAAACCCGCGACAATAACGATGCTTCCCGTTGCCAAGGCTTCACGCATGCGGGTTGTCGAAATGCTCTTGATTCGCGCCTTGGTATGGGTGCTGTCGGTCACGATTCCGACTTGCGCCCCGGTGAAGCTGACCGCTGTCCCACCCAACGAGTGAATCGCCATCGCCAGCAAAGCGATGGAAATCTGCTCGCCGGTCGCCAACAGCATGTCCATCTCTCGGGGCGGGGGGTGGTCGCAGATTTCGCGTGCCATTGCAATCAGGTCGTCGGTCGTGTCGCCCCGAGCGCTGACCACAACGACCACCTGATTCCCCGCTTGCTGAGCCTTGATCGCCCGACGTGCGGCAGCATAGATCCTCTCCGCTGTGGCCACGCTCGTGCCACCGAACTTCTGCACCAACACACCCACCCTGCGATCCCCCTTAGCGATCCTGTCTCACCCGGAAATCTTAGCGATGCAC
The DNA here is from genome assembly GCA_937922175.1 of uncultured Gemmataceae bacterium. Classification (GTDB taxonomy): domain Bacteria; phylum Planctomycetota; class Planctomycetia; order Gemmatales; family Gemmataceae; genus CAKZUU01. The sequence goes on along the minus strand of CAKZUU010000071.1, from coordinate 816 downwards.
CGCCGCGATGTCTCAGTTCGACTTGGCTCTCCAACGACCGCCGTCCATAATTCCGAAGAGCACGGAGTTGGCCCCACTGGAAACGCTGACTTGAGTCGCAACGCCCCCCTGGACGATTTCGACTGGAGTTTGACGGACCCACGACACCCCTTCCACGTTACCCACATGGAGAGGGCGTTGTCCGAGGCGGAAGCAGCCTTTCGGGCCGACGAAGTTCCCGTGGGGGCCGTCATCGTCTCACCTGAGTTCGGCATCATCGCCCAAGCCCATAATCAACGGGAGCAACTGCAAGATCCGACGGCTCACGCCGAGATGATCGCGTTAACTCAGGCCGCCGCCGCTCGACGCTCGTGGAGGCTCGATCGTTGCATTCTCTACGTCACCCTCGAACCCTGTCCCATGTGTGCTGGCGCGATTGTGCAGGCTCGGCTTTCCATGCTTGTGTACGGCGCAACCGATCCCAAAGCGGGTGCCTGTGGGTCGCTCTATCACATTGTCCAGGATCCCAGGCTCAACCACCGCGCCATCGTCGTCGCCGGCGTCCTGGCCGACCGATGTTCCACCATCTTGACCGACTTTTTCGTGAAAAAGCGTCGCCTCGGCAAAAAATAACCGCCCGCTAGGAACTGACCCGAGACCGACCCTCCGATTGTTCCCGCGCCGATTTTTCCTCCGTTGACGGGCCCAGGATGGTAAGATCAATTGAGGTCTATTGTGCCGGACCGATTTCCGACGAAAGGGGCGGCGATGCGACTTTTTCTAACTTTGACTCTGATCTTGGCGACCGTTGGAATCAGTCCCGCCGGACCCCGGGCC
>CAKZUU010000070.1 GCA_937922175.1 uncultured Gemmataceae bacterium | reverse complement strand
GTGAACAAAACCTCCGGCGGTTCGGGCTTCGGGCTAGGATTCATCGTGTTTCCCTCGCTGTTCAGCAACTGGGGACCCGTCTTCGGGCCGGTGGCTGGTTTTCTCTGGTTCGGTCTGCTATTTTTCGCAGCGATCACGAGTTCCCTCGCGATGGGCCAGCCGATCATGGCTTTTTTGCAGCAAGAGTTCGACCTTCCGCGCCCGAAAAGCGCCCTAGTCTTCGGAGCCATGCTCCTGCCGCTGGCGCTGTGTGTGGCGTTGACCAACTCCAAAACCTTCTTCGACGAATTTGACTTTTGGGCCGGCAGCTTCGCGCTGGTCGTGTTTGCAATGGGCGAGTCGATTTTGTTTGCGTGGTTGTTCGGCATCGACAAGGGATGGGCTCAAATCAACCTGGGTGCGGAAGTTCGCGTCCCGGTTGTGTTCAAATACATCATCAAGTACGTCACGCCCGTCTTCCTCACTGCCATCTTGGTGAGCTTTGTGTTCTCTCCGGCGGCAGGGTGGAAAGCGTATCTGCAAGCGGCGATCGAAGGGAAACCGTTGCCTCCCTGGGAATGGTCCGGGGGGGGAATGATCGGCAAACTCCTCCACCGAGACGTCAACAATGAACGGCAAAAGAAATTGGCCGATCTCGACGAGCAAATCGACGAACTCCGAAGGACGCCCCAACAGCGTGCGGAGAAGATGCAGCAGCTTGAGGCCGACATGGCCCGAGTCATGGCGGACCCGGCGCTGCTGGACTACGAAAAAGGTGCCCGCCGCTTGACAATCCTGGCCGTCCAAGAGCGATTGCGTTCCGTTGATGCAATGAACGAGACCGACCGCGCTGAGCGAATCGCAAGGTTGGAGAAGACGCGAAGTGAGACGGCCCGTTTTCTAGATACCTTACCGCTGGTGCGAAACGCCGATCGCGTGGTCATGGTGGGAGTTTATGGTGTTTTTTGCCTCCTCGTTTACCGTGCGTTTCGTCGTCGACATCGAACGAACCACGATGCGTCCACAGGAGGGCCGACCGCATGAGTACCGATGCTTGGATTTTTATGCTTTCGTCCTGGGCAGTCATCGCGACGATGACGATCTACTGTTTTTACCGGCTTCTGGCGTCATCGCGACACTTCGGTGAGGATTGACCGGCGATGCGTTTTTTCTCGCAGATCTTCGCCACCAAGTCCCTGGAACAGCTCCATCGAGAAATGGTCGAAGACGAGGGACGTCTTCGCCGCGTTTTGGGGCCGGTCGGCTTGACCTCCTTGGGGATTGGCGCGATCATCGGGGCGGGCATTTTTGTCATGACGGGTCGCGTCGCCGCCGACAACGCAGGTCCGGCCGTGATGCTCTCCTACGTCATCGCGGCATTGGGCTGTGCCTTCGCTGCCTTCTGTTACGCCGAGTTCGCCTCGCTCGCTCCCGTCGCGGGGAGCGCCTACACCTACGCCTACGCGACTCTGGGCGAACTCATGGCCTGGATCATCGGGTGGGATCTGATCCTTGAATACGCCATGAGCGCCGCCACGGTCGCTTCGGCCTGGTCAGAGTATTTCAATGAGTTTCTCGTGGTCATCTCCGGCGGTGAGTGGGCCGTGCCCGAATACTTGCTTTACGATCCGTTGAGCAAAACCGGAGCTTGGTTCAATCTCCCCGCTGTCGTCGTCTTGATTCTGGTAACGACGATCCTGGTGCTCGGCATTCGCGAAAGCGCGTTTTCCAACACGCTGCTGGTCGTGGTGAAACTCGGCGTGGTCGTGTTCGTGATCGTCGTCGGCGCGGGTTATGTGAGCACACGATTTTGGACCGCCATCTCGCCGGAAGAGCGAAAATTGCCGCAGCAGCAAGGCATTCCCACCGCGGTTCGAGACCTCGCCGAAGCGGAACAACAAGCCCTCACGGCCCTTCGCAAGATCGTCCAAGCTCATTCGGGCGGTTCCGCCCATCAATTCTCTCTTCACGTGATGGCAACAGGGGCGAACGGACCATTGACGCTGCCCATCCCCGAGAAGTCATCTTTGGAGAGGCGCGCTGGTGAATTAGAGAGCCAAGCGACGGCCATGTATCTGTTGGACCGAGCCAAGCAGTTGGCCGACGAGCGAGTTCGCCAAGGGACGGAGTCGGCCGAGCAGGCGGAACAACGTCTGCCAGAAATTCGCCGCCGCCTCGAGCCGGATCTTCCGCAAACCGATCAAGATCGTCGGCGAGTCCAAGCCGTGTTGGATCAGGCGCTCGCCAAGGCTCGGGACCGGGAAGTCGAGCATTGGGGAGCTCTCGCGGAGTTTGGCGTGGACAAGTACCTCGCCTCGATCGACGATCGGACTCGGACAAATTTCGCACCCTACGGCTTGTCGGGCATTATGCTCGGAGCGGCTCTCGTTTTCTTCGCCTTCATCGGCTTCGACTCGATCTCGACACACGCGGAAGAAGCGGTCAAACCTCAACGCGACGTTCCCATCGGGATCATTGCCTCGCTGGTCATCTGCACGGTGCTCTATATCGGCGTGTCCGCTGTGATTACCGGGATGAAGCCCTACCCGGAAATTGACGTCAAGGCGGCCGTGGCCTCCGCCTTTCGACAAAAAGCCGAAACCGAAGGAGGGAATCCGGCGCTTCGTTGGGCTGGAGCGCTGATCGCCTTGGGTGGTCTGGCAGGGATGACGAGTGTGCTCCTCATCACCCTTCTCAGTCAGGCACGCATCTTTCTCGCGATGGCCCGCGATGGTTTGCTGCCCCGGAAGATGTTCGGTACCGTGCACGAACGATTCAAAACACCACACATCTCGACGATCGTCACGGGTGGGATCGTCACGATTGTCGCTGCCCTGACGCCGATTCAAGACCTAGA
>CAKZUU010000069.1 GCA_937922175.1 uncultured Gemmataceae bacterium | reverse complement strand
GGGCGTCTCGCGACACAAGATCTCGAGGGGCAATCGCGTTCCGTCCAGCGAACGGCGGACGGTCTCTGCGTGAGCTTCGTTGAAGGCGGCCACGAGAAACCGTACATCGCCCCGTTGCCGGGCAATGTTGGTCGCTGCTGTCAGGAGTGAAGGCCAATTCATGATGATCTCTTGGTGACGGGAACCGGGGAGAAGAGACACGATGGGGCCTCCGTGACGACGCAATTCCTCGACACGCTGAGCCAACGCTGGCCTTTGAGTCATTTCATCAAAGAAAGGATGGCCGAAATAAACAGCTCGAACCCCCCGCCGCGCGAACCAAGAGACCTCGAAGGGAAGCGAGCAGATGACATAATTGACCCAACGTTTCACCTTGCGAACGCGCCAGCCACCCCAGGCCCACAGCTGCGGCGGCACGAAATAATAGACGGGTATCCCTTGCCGCTTCGCTGCCCGTGCGAGCCACCAGTGAAACCCGGGATAATCGATCAGCACAACGGCCTGCGGGCGGTGCCGTCGAAAATACTGTTCGGCCTGGTCGAGAAGAGAGGTGAAGGTCCCCAACGATTTCAAGACATGCGGGAACCACATGACCGAAAGTCGGGCAAGGGGATAAAGCAAGTCTCCCCCGGCTTGAGAGAGTCGCTCACCACCAAAACCAACGATGTGTGCTTGCGGCTGAAGATTGAGAATGGCACGAGCCAGATTTCCCGCATGCAGATCGCCGCTGGGTTCTCCGGCACTGATAAAAACTTGCATCGTTCGCTTCCGTGCGAGAAAGAGTCGAACAACGGGAGAGCGACTTCAACCCTTCGGAGCCGGTTGGCTTTGCTGCGAACACAAACCGGGCAATGGTCCCGGTGACGCCACTTTCCGGTATCCCAAGGCGATCAGGACCTCCAAGACCTCGCTCCAAGTAGGGAACGGCCGGCGATTATCGCGTTTGTATTGATCCATCGCCTTCATGAATTCGATTTCCTCTTCGGTGTACTCGCGTTCACAGGTCGTCGGGTCGATTTGTCGGCGACGTTCACTGGTGCGGCGCTTTTCGGCACTGTTCGCCTTCCGCCGTTCGATAGCCACCGGGATGTTCCGCTTTCGCCGATCCGGCACGCGGGATTCTCCTTTGTCGGCTTGGCTCATGTTGGGCATCCTCGTCACAGACTTCGGAATCCGGAGATCCACTCCCAAGATGCTTTCGCCCGACCTGCCTCGGGAATTTTTTCTTCAGTTACGACCAGCCTACCCCGTGGCCCTACGATGTCAAGCAAACCTCAACGGGAACATCAAGCGGTGGTCCTGGTTCCTGTCGAACAGGGAAAACTTTTCATTTCGTGACGATTGGGTTTGCCGTTCCGGAGCGACGGCCTGACTGCCAAGTCCCCAAGGCCGTATTCGCAATGATGATGGCTCCGACCAGGATGTACTGCATTTCAACCGGAACGTTGAACAAGCCGACGCCATTGTTCAAAACCTGTAGAATCAGCACACCGGTTAAAGTACCTAAGACGGTCCCGCGTCCTCCTCCCAGGACCGCGCCCCCGATGACGACAGCCGCGATGACCTGCAATTCGAGAGCTTCACCCGCGCTGGGGTCGCCACTGGCCCCTTGGGCGAAAAGCAAGACACCGGCCCAACCCGTGAGCAGGCCGGCCAAGGAGTAAATCCAGAGCTTTACGCGATCTACTTTGACGCCGCACAGCCGAGCCGTCGCCTCGTTGGAGCCGACGGCATAGATATGTCGCCCGAGAATCGTTCGATGCAATCCAATCGCGGTGAGAGCCGCCAAAACTAAGAGGGACCAAAAACCGGGATTCAATTGAATCACGGGAACGTGCACCCGCGCCAACACCGTCACCCATTCCGGCGTGCCACCCTTCGGGAAACTGACAAGCGTCCGCCCCGATAACCAAACGGCCAAGCCGCGAGCCATCCCAAACATTCCCAGAGTCGCGACGAACGGCATGATTCGCAGGCGGGTGATCAGTAGCCCGTTGACAAAGCCACACAAGGCCCCTGTGAGTAAGCCGACGACGATGGCGACGCCGCTCGCGGTGGGAATCGACTCTGGACCCGCGAATAGGCAGCGATACGTTTGCATCGTGGCAACCGTCACCAAGGCGATGACCGAGCCGACCGACAGGTCGATCCCACCCGAGATAATCACGAGCAACATTCCCAGCGCGACAATTCCGGGAATCGTGCTTTCGTGAAAGATCAGTTGCAGATTGCGGAAACTCAGAAATTTCTCCAGCCCGCCCTTGAATCCAATCAGCACGACGAACAACACGATCACCACGAGCAGACCAAGGTACGGACCTGTCGGCCAGGATAATCGTCTCATGATTCACCCACGAGGTCAAAAGGGCGGGAATCCGTCGCTGATGGAACCCCGGTGGCCACGGCAAGCAATTCATTGGGCGTCCAGCGCGTCGCCTCACGCACCTCCACAAGTCGGCCACGACGCATCACCGCGATCCGATCACAGATCCCCAACAGTTCGGGTAAATAGCTGCTGACCCAAAGCACTGCCTTCCCGGAGGCGGCGAGTTGATTCATCAGATGGTAAATTTCCGATTTACTCGCCACATCGATGCCTTTCGTCGGCTCATCCAGCAGCCAAACGTCGGCTTGCTGGTGCAGCAGTCGGCCCAGGGCCACTTTCTGCTGGTTCCCGCCGCTCAAAGTTCCCACCGGCTGTCGCACATCTGAGTAGCGCACGTTTAATCGGCTGAGGCACTCTTGGGCCGCTTGGCATAAGGCTGGAACGCGAAGCAGTCCCCAGCTTGCAAACGGACGCAACCGGCTCCACGTGAGATTGTCCAGCACAGATTGGCTCAGGGCTAATCCTTCGCCCTTGCGATCCTCGCTCTGCATGCCCAACCCCTGTTGGACGCGGCAGCTCGGATCTCCAGAAGGTGAAGAGACTTGCCCCACGATCACCCTTCCCGAAACCACCGCGTCCAACCCAAAAATCGCGCGCAACAACTCCGTTCGGCCCGCACCTACCAGTCCCGCTAGACCGAGAATCTCGCCCCGACGGAGGGTCAGGTTCACATCGACGGGGCCTCGCTCGCCCTGGAGTTCCTCGAGCGTCAGGATCGGTTCACCGATGGGTCGCACCGTGCGCGGATACTGCTCAGACACGGGCCGACCGATCATTTGTTCAATCACTTTTTCGCGATTGAATCCGGAGCGAGTGCCCGTGACAACACGCCGACCATCACGCAACACCGTGTAGCGGTCCGCGATGGCCTCTACTTCTTCGAGGAAATGGCTGATCAGCACGACAGTGACGCCCCGATCGCGGAGCCGCCGTATCAACTGAAACAACCGAGAAG
>CAKZUU010000068.1 GCA_937922175.1 uncultured Gemmataceae bacterium | reverse complement strand
ACTCAAGATCGCTGGCGGGGTGGAAGGGCCAATGAAGGAATCGTTGCAACGAGCCTTTGCCTACCTGCAAAGCCAAAAGGTGAAGATGGGCATCAGCCAGCAGTTCGATAATACCGACTTCCACGTCGAGGCCATCGACCTGCTGAGCAATCAAGTTTCCTGTGAGGCCGGTATCGCTTTGGTGGTCGCCCTGTACTCGGCCATCAAGCGCCAATCGGTCCTCGCTGGGCTGGTGATCCTAGGCGACCTGAGCATTCAGGGCAACATCAAGGCCGTCCGCACCTTGGCCGAGCCGTTACAAGTCGCCATGGACAACGGGGCACGCCGAGCATTGGTGCCGCTGGAAAACAAGCGGAACTTCCTCGAAGTGTCCGGCGACATCGTGGAGCGGGTTGACCCCGTGTTCTTCTCCGACCCGATGACGGCGGCGATGAAGGCACTGGGGATGACATAACCAACGGGCAAAGGAAGTGGCTCGTGAAAATTAACACAGCCGCGAGCGCAACCGAATCGTTCGCTCAACCGGGCAACGACGATGCGACGATGATAATGGTCTGCTTCATTTCGTCGCTTTCGACCGACGTGTCTTTACTTGCCGAGCGATTCACGCCTTCGACATTACCTTCCATGCCTGTGTTGGTATCCCGCATCCGATCGATGTCCATCCTCGACTTGCGGGGAGAACACAGGCGCACCGCATCTCAACTTGGACTTGGCTCAATCGAAGAGAAACCCGATCGTCTCCCTCACACTGGTGGGCGACAGCGGTGAAGCGCTCCTGGCAGCACCCAAAGCGATTCTGGAGCATGTATCCCTCATTTTCCGGTGTCGCCTCTCGATCGTTCCCTCGATTCTTGTCGGCGCGGGACCAACGACATCGAAAACCGGCACCTGAAGGAATAGACCCACGACCGCGAACTCGTCTGGCTGCCAAGGCGGGCACCGTCTGTCATTGAAAAGATCGTCGCCTCGTACAACTCAATAGTGGAAATCCGGCTGTTGGCATTCGAATTGGTGCGAATCTTTCGACTCGCACAGCTGGCCGCTGTATGTCGAGACGGAAGAATGGGTTCAGACCTAATGGTTCACCCAATCGTTTCGTTCGATTTCGTATCCAACTACCTCACGATGACAGAAATTGAAAACCCAACTGTGCCACACCAGTTGCGTCAGCTGGAGGTCTGTTTAATGATCTCGAACTGTCAATCCGCGATTGCCTGCCATGGAACGACGAACGATAAACAGTTACTAAGGACCAGCCCGTCCTCTGACCTTTTTATTTTTGAAAGTTACCCTGTGGACAACAGCGACAGACCCTATCAAAGTACGGGTGGGACCGACAAATGTTTCGATCCCTCGTTCTTAGGACACGATATATGTGTTCGCTCGGAGTTACGATTGTGAGGACCATAATACACGAAAGAGACAACAGAGGAGACGACGACCCGCCTACTCACAGACGTGTAATGTTTGGCTGGGCAAATGAAGAAACGGAGGCATTTTTTTCATGAATGGAGTGTTAATCGAAACCAGCAGCAATCAGAACTACATTTTTGCCACGAACAAGCTGCGTGAGAATGTCGGGGCATCCGAATTGACGGCACGGGTCGGCACGCGCTTCGTATTGGATGCCGTGCAAGGGGTAGGAGGTGCGACTCCGGCGAATCCCGGCGATCCTACCAACTATCCAGCGATCAGCAGTCAGAATCCCGTCGAGGTGATTTTGGCTGTTTCCGGCAAAGCGTTGTTGCTGGTGAAGGATGCGGCGATCGGCCGGGAGATTGTCCGGGCAGTGACCCTGCGATCGTTGCGGGAAGCACCAGGCCTCGAAGTGCATGGCGTGGTGAGCAAGGATTTTGATCTCGAGAAAGTCTCACTGCATCAGATAATTGGCGAGATTCACAGGCAGTTCGAGGTGGTCCGGTCCATGCTACCTGGTCCAGCAAGTCGATTTCCACGACTCCCGATCATCGCTGAGTGTGCCAGCAGTGGTTTTCCCGCCCAACGAACCGCCGGCGGCCGCGATGGTTTGCCCTCCGAACAACTGCGAGAATACTCCGCGCCAACGTTTGCCAAAATACTTGCTCGGGAGCAATGGAAGGAGCGTCTGGACAATATTTTGAGACACCATGAGTCCAGCGCGAATCTGCCAGACGCCACTGCTGAGCTTGAACAACTCGGCTGCGACTGGGTTGCAATCGTGCACGCGGATGGCAACGGGCTGGGGCAAGTATTTCTAAGCTTCGACAAAATTGCCAACACATCCGACAATGGCGACTATATCACCAAGCTGCGGGCCTTCTCCATGGCTCTCGACGAATGCACTGAGAGAGCCTTCTGCCGGTCCTTGGCTGTTTTTCATGCGAAGGGTAACATCACACCGATCGTCCCGCTCGTTCTCGGCGGCGACGACCTGACGGTGGTCTGCGATGGACGGCAAGCGTTGCAGTTCACCAAGAAATTCATCGACTGCTTCGAAGAGGAAACGAGTCAGCACCCAGCGATCAACACCATTCTCAAAAACGGTGTGACATGTTGCGCCGGCATCGCCATCGTCAAGCCGCACTTTCCCTTCTTCGCCGGGTATCAACTGGCGGAGGAATTACTGAAATCGGCGAAGAACGTTGCGAAGAAAAATCCTAACAATCCGCTGTCTGCGATCGACTACCACATTCTTTACGACGCTAGCGGCCCGCATCTTGGTCGCATCCGCCGCGAGTTGACCGTGGACAATGGCAAGACACATTTGGTCGCTCGGCCGTATGTCGTCACCGCTGAACAAGGGCCGATTCATCGCCGTTGGTCGGATTTGGCCTGTCGCATTGCTGCGATTCGCGCCCGGGATGACGAAGGTCGCCACCGGCTACCTAACAGCATGCTTCACGAACTTCGCGAAGGGTTGTTCCTGGGACATGCTGCCGCCGATGCACGGTTAGGATTGGTGTTAGAACGATATCGAAGCGAGGGACTGGATCGTCTCCTCGGCGACACGGAAAACGACTCACTCTTCTGGATCGAGGGTAAAGAGCGACGCACGGCGCTGCTGGATGCCATTGACACCGCCGAATTCTGGGAGGGGCATGTATGAGCAAACAGTGGCCGTTGCCGGAATGGTTCAGCATCCGATTGACAATGGAATCGGACTGGCACGTTGGTTCTGGAATGGGGAGACCCGGTAACGTGGATGCCCTGATCGTTCGTGACGCCGACGGTCTTCCCTTCGTACCGGCGAAGACACTCCGTGGCATCTGGCGTGATGCGTGCGAACGTCTGTGTCGCGGACTCGACGATGGCCATGTTGGGAAGTGGTCGAAGCTGGTCGATTATCTTTTCGGCAGTCAGCCTACACTTCAACACAGGGATCCGTCAGGCCGACATCACGAACCGACGGCCCAGCCTCTGGGGGCCACACTTGAAATCAAATCGGCGCGTCTTTCACCTGCCTTGCGCCAGTGCCTCGCCCATCAGCCACTGCTTCGTCAAGCGCTGACTTTCATCAAACCCGGCGTCAAGATCGACCGCCGGAGCGGCTCCGCCCAAACCGACTTTCTTCGCTTCGAGGAAGTCGTTCGTAAAGGAATCATCCTTGAAGCGGATTGTCATTTACCGCTCGAAGACGAAACCACGAGGAAACTGGCCAGCGCACTTTTGATTGCGTCGGCCCAGTTGGTCGAACGGCTCGGCGGTAAACGTCGCCGAGGTCATGGACGATGCCGCCTAAATATCACCGACGCGGCGCCAGATGAAGCGATCGCGTGGTTGAACGAAAACCTCGTCCCGCCGGATTGGAAGGCCGATCATTCGGTCAGCGCGAGCATTCCTTTGCCTCCTCCGGCACCGGAAAATGATCATTGGGTCATCGTGCCCTTACGATTGAAATTGCTTAGTCCCCTCGTCGCATCCGATCGCACAGTGGGCAATGTCATCGAAACATTAGATTACTTACCCGGTACGTCGCTGCTGCCTCATATCTGTCGCGTGATCAATCAATTTTTCCCTCCTCTTGAGCCGATCCGCCGTGGCGAACTCTGTGTGTTGAATGCAACGCTGGAGGTCGATCAGAAGCGAAGCTGGCCTGTCCCGAAGACCTGGGCGGAACCAAAAACTGTGATGGGAGAGAACCTGGTCTTAGTCAACCGAATGGAGGAAGCCAATTCACACGAACAACAGTTCAAACCAGTCCGTGGTGGTTATGTCAATCCGCAGGCGCAACCGCAGACGGTGCGAGTTGTCAAGGTTGTCACGATGAGTCGGACGCATAACACCGTGTGCGATGAGGTGCAGCGTCCTACTGAAGACGTTGGCGGAGTATACACCTACGAGGCCATTGCATCGGGGTGCGAGGCAGCACCCGTTTATCTGCGGAGCGAACTCAGGGTGCGGCAATCGTTGGTGAAGGATCTCCCCCCAGGCTGGCAAAAGAAGTTGCAGGGCCGCATCTCGTTGGGGCGATCAAGTCGAGACGACTATGGTTTCGTCGAACTGCACGTCGGAGAACCCTCGAGCATATCCTCCCCGAAGAGTCCAGAGCCGAAGTCGCCGCCCTTCCTCTATGTCTGGCTGTTGTCCGATTGTTTGCTGCGCAATGAGCGGCTGCAATATGATTCGAGTATCGATGCCTTGGTAAGAGAACTCGAACGACGGCTCGAGTGCAAATTGGAATACTCATGTGATTCCGCCATTATCTCCGCAGTAAGCCGAACGAGCCGGCGTGAATCGTGGCACGGCAAATGGAAGCTGCCCAGGCCGTCGCTCGTTGGCATCCAAGCGGGATCTTGTTTTGTCTTCAAAGTCGTGTCCGGCCAAATCGATCCTCATCGGCTCGCGGAGCTGGAAATGGGCGGCGTCGGTCATCGCACGGCCGAGGGGTATGGCCAGGTTAGTTTCAATCACCCCTTCGTTGCAGAGGCGTTGAGCCAACAACCGAAAGCTGAATCAGCAAACGCCGACACGATCGAAATAGTCCCTGAAGTTTCACCGATTTCAAGCAATGACCCCGTATCGCCATTTGCTCGCCGGATCGAGCGCGATTGCTGGAAGCAAGAGATCCGCCGAGCCTGCTTGGAATTTGCGAACTCCGCCCAGAACCGGAAAAACGAACTTGGCTGGGAGGCCAAAGGCGAACAAGGGAAACCGCCGATGAGCCAACTCGGCGGCTTGCGCGGGCAACTCGGGATGTTGCGTCGTGTCAACGACCGGCCGCAAGTCATTAGTTGGCTCGATCACCTCGCGGACAACAAACGCCGAAAGGACAAGTGGCCGTCCATTGATAAAGTGAAAGCCTTGATCGAATCGGACACTCGCATTTGGGACATCATCAAAACCGACGGTTGGCCCACGCTCACCGAGAACGCACACGCCGAGCTTCGACAAGAACTCTGGGCCTTGGCCGTCCGCATGTTCTTCGATGCCTGCATTCGCGCCCATAAGCGAGAACTGGAGGTGGGCCGTGGCGCGTAACATCTTCAGCCGGCTTCATCTCTGTGGGGCCTTGGTCACTCAATCCCCACTTCATGTGGGCGGCCACGGAGAAGATGTCGATACCGACCTGCCGCTGGCCCGCGATGGTGCTGGACAACTGTACGTTCCCGGCACGAGTCTGGCCGGAGCGTTGCGGGAATTGGCCGAGCGGCTCTTCGGCGAGAGCGTCATTGATGAACTGTGGGGCTATCAACGCGATGATCGTGGCCATGCGTCATTCGTCGTGGTCGATGATGCCGTGATCGAGGATAGTGATACGGTGGTAGTCGAAGTCCGCGATCACGTGGGCATCGATCGGGAATATGGTTCAGCAGCCGAACACATCAAGTACGACCGGGCCATCCTGCCGCGCGGCACAAAACTGAAGCTCCATATCACAGTGGAGATTGCACAGCAGGAGATGCGACATCAAGCTCTGGCGATGCTTGACGCACTCAAACTGGCACTGGAAGCAGGCGAGGTTCGCCTCGGTGCAGCTAAGACCCGCGGATTGGGGCATGTGAGGCTGATCGATGCCATGCTGACCGAGCAAATCTTTGGCACTCGGCAAGGCATCTTGGCTACGTTGCGACAAGCGAACGGGGCCGTTGTTTCGCAGGCAGACATCGATGCGGCGAGACAAGCCTATCTCGTTCAAAAGCGACCACGACTGACAATCACGATCCAGTGGAAGCCGGTCGGGCCGTTGATGGTCAAGGCGGGCTTCGACGGCATCGCGGCCGACACAATGCCGTTGGTCAGCGGCTGCGACGGGCAGGTGTCGCTGGTCTTACCGGGCAGTTCCATCAAGGGCGCATTCCGCAGCCAGGCCGAACGCATCGTGCGAACGGTTCGCGGTGAAACCGGCCCGAAATGGCTCGGCGGTCTAGGCAGACAAAAGTTTCTTGATGCCGTTGGAGTCGAACTGGTCAACGACCTATTCGGCCAACGGGGCGAGCGAGTTGCAGCAGATGACAAGCGAAGCTGGTTGCCCGGCCTCGGTGCGCTGGGCGTGATTGACTGCTTCGGTCAACACCGGCTCACCGTCATGCAGTGGCAAGCCATCCAGGCGGCGTCCGACGACGGGCAACTTCGACAAGCCTTGTCCGCTGCCGGCCTTCAACCTTGGTCGCAAGCGTACCACGTCGCGATCGACCGCTGGCTCGGGTCGGCCGCGGAAAGCATGCTGTACTCGGTACTCGAACCGCATCGCACCGAGTGGGAGCCGCTGACCCTGGAAGTCAATTTGCAGCGGTTGCCAGAGAATCTGCGATTGCCTGCCATCGCTTTGCTGTTATTGGTCATCCGCGACCTGGCCAACGGCCGTCTGCCGCTCGGTTTTGCCACGCATCGTGGCATGGGGACGGTTCAAGTGACCAGCCTGGAGGTTCAAGGTCACGACTTGGACGAGGCTCTCGCGGGTCTATGCGACATCCGTTTGCAGGACGGCAGACTGACCGACCTTCCCTCCAACCTGAACTCTGCCTGGCAGCAGTGGGTCACGCAGAATCAGGAGGTGCCTGCATGAGTGCCACACTCTTCGTCTACACCGGGCAAAATCTCTCGCTGGCGGATGCATTGTCGGCGTTTACACGAGTCATCGGTCAGAACGGCGCAACAGCGATTCTCTACACACCCCAAAGTTGCGAACTGGCGACCTTTGACGAAGCGACATTGCGAGCCTTCGACGGCCAGCCGGTGGACATCGGCGGCGTGTTCGAGGCGCGTGTGTTTTGCGAGACGGCCGAACTCCGCTGGCTGGATGCTCCGAGTGCCCATACCTCTCCTCGAACTGCCATACTAACTGAGCAAAAATGTCTTGCAAACCTCGAAGGTTGGAACTGTGCAGAGCGGGAAGATATCATCGGCCAATTGCCGCAAACGTATCTCCTTTGGGGAGAAGGCACAGGACAGATGGTGAGCAACAACGGCTGGAGCGAGTTGGCGACGGCCCAGATCGGTTCATTGAGGGTGCCGATTCCGAACGTAGGGAATGGTCAACGTGTTTTATTGCACAGCGTGGAATACATCGTCGAGGCGGAACACGGCAACGCGATGGTGTTTGACGAACGGCTGATGAAATTGGAGGTGGCCCATGGCTGAAGGCACTCTCGTCGTGAATGCAAAAAAACAAATTCGCATCAAGTTCGTCAACAGCAAGGGCAAGGAAGTCGAAATGGCGGTCCCCGACGCGGAA
>CAKZUU010000067.1 GCA_937922175.1 uncultured Gemmataceae bacterium | reverse complement strand
TCTGGCAAGTCGTGGACAAATATTTCTGGTCGCTTTGGGTATGGGTCCCCTTCAAGGACCTGATTCCGCGGTTCCTCTGGGAGTCGTCCGAGAGCTGGTCGAACGACTTCGGATTTCCATTTATCGGCGGCAAAACTCTGGCACTGCTTCTTCTTTTGAACTTGACGGCCGCACACATCGTTCGCTTCGGGGCTTCTTTCAAGCGCACCGTCACCCGGCCGAATGCCACTCGAGGCGAGATCGTCCGGGAGTTATTCAAACGCAGCGGGGTATGGCTCATTCACGGCGGTTTGGTCTTGATGCTTCTCGGAGAGGCCGTCACCCGCGAACGGGCCGAAGAGTACCGGATGCGGATCGAAGAGGGTAAAACCGCCTCGCATTTGGAGGATTACCGCTCGGTCGAACTCGCATTTGTCGATCTATCAGATCCTCGCTTTGACCGAGTGGCGGTGATTCCTGGCTCGCGATTGAAGCCGGGGCAACGTATCAGCGACCCATCCCTTCCCGTCGATGTCGAGGTCCTCAAATATTGGCCCAACTCGGCCTTGCTGGATCGTCCTCCGGCAAACTATAAGCCCGAGGCCTCTCGGGGTTACGGTCGGGATGTCGTCATCCAGGAACGACCGGTCGTCTCCGGGACCGACCCGGAACAAACCGTGGATACCCCCTCGGTCATCGTCCGGCTCACGGATCGCTCGTCAGGAGCCGACCTGGGAACTTGGCTTCTGACCACCGTGCTCCGCCGCTCGGAGCAGCGCGTCGATTTCGCGGGCCGACCTTACGAGATGATGCTGCGGTTCAAGCGGCAATATTTGCCGTATTCGCTGCATCTGACCAAGTTCACCCACGACGTCTACGAGGGAACCGATAAGCCGCGAGACTTTCGGAGCCATATTCGCCTGAGCGATCCAGAACAACAGATCGAGCGGGAAATCGAAATCTACATGAATGCCCCGCTGCGATACCGAGGCAAAACCTTCTTCCAATCAGGCTATCTCGATCCCAGGACCGAGGGCGTTCGCGGGACGATCTTGCAGGTTGTCGACAACCCCGGTTGGCTCATCCCGTATATATCATGCATTGTTATTTCCGTGGGGTTCCTGGTTCATTTCGGCATCGGACTGGTCACTTTCCTCCGACGCACCCGCCTTGAGAACCAATCCACGAGCAGCAATCCGAGAAACTTGTGGGAGTCGCCCGGTGTGGCGAGTGAGCGGGGCAATCTTCGTTCGTCGCGCGTTGCGAGTGTGTTGAGTCTGGTGTTGGTGCTGGTGTTCGGCTTGTATCTCGGCGGGGCAGCATCGCGCTCGGACCGGGCGAATCATCGAGGCTTCGACCTCGAACGATTCCGACGTCTTCCGGTGCTCAATGGTGGCCGCGTCCAACCGATGGACACCGCTGCTCGCACAACACTGCGGATCCTCAGTGGCGGCGAGGAATACGAAGGGGCGGACGGCAAGAAATATCCCGCGATCACTTGGTTTGCCGACGTCCTCCTCACGGATTGGTCATCCACCGAGGCAACCGAGCAACTTCGCGTTGGCCCCGCATGGGAGGCGCCTGTCTTCCGGATCGACAACGATCAGGTTGTTCAGATGCTCGGATTGCAGCCACGCAGCGGCTTTCGCTACGCTCTGAAGGAGTTCTACGATCGCTGGTCTCAACTTGAAACCGAAGTCGACCGGGCGCGGGAAACCCCGAAGGAAAAGCGTGACAAGTATCAGGTCCGGCTGCTGGAACTGAGCGGCAAACTCAGTGAATTTGTCCGCGTTCGTCGTTCGGCGATCCTCACGATCCCGCCGCGGGAGGAGGGGAAAAAGTGGACCTCCCTGTATGACCGCAAGCGTGAGATCATGGACGACGTCGCGACCCGCCGT
Organism: uncultured Gemmataceae bacterium; assembly: GCA_937922175.1. Lineage (GTDB taxonomy): Bacteria > Planctomycetota > Planctomycetia > Gemmatales > Gemmataceae > CAKZUU01. The sequence goes on along the minus strand of CAKZUU010000067.1, from coordinate 12,920 downwards.
CTCGTCCATGAATCGGTGCGAAGCCGATTGCTCCAACGGCATCAATTGACCGACGAGCAGTTGCGAAACCTCAGTACCGAAAAACGCGATCAACTGACTCGGGAATTGCAAGGCGAGATCGAGAACGAACTGGAGCAACGTCTGGCGTCGGATGACTTGACCCGAGATTGGATCGCTCTCCGTGACGCGTACCGCGCGGGAGATGTCGACCGATTCAACACTGAGTTAACTCGGTTCTCTGAGATCCCTCACAGCATTCCCGCAAAGGCTTTGACCAAAACAAAGGGAGAACTGTTCTACAATCGGTTTGCGCCCTTTTATCAGTCGATGGGAATCTACGTCGTAACGGGCGTTCTGTGCTTGATCGGCTTCTTGCTCTGGGCATCGGCACCGAATTGGTCGAAGACCGCACGTTGGCCGGCGCTCGCACTTCTGGTCGTCGCCTTCGTCGTCCATTCCCTTGGTCTTGGGCTGCGCATGTACATTCAGGGTCGGCCTCCGGTCACGAACCTCTACTCCTCCGCGGTCTTCATCGGCTGGGGTGCGGTGCTGCTGAGTATCATTCTCGAGGCGATTTATGCTTATGGCGTGGCCAGTCTCGTCGGCAGTTTGATCGGCTTTTGCACTTGCTTGATCGCGCATTACCTCAGTAAAACCACCGGCGACACCCTCGAAATGATGCAAGCTGTTCTCGACACCAATTTCTGGCTTGCGACCCATGTCACGACGATCACGTTCGGCTACGTGGCATCGTTCGTCGCGGGAGTGATGGGCATGGTGTATCTCGCCGCGTTGGGAATCCGAGTTCTTCGCCCGACGCCGCCGAAGCTCGAACGCGTGTCGGATGAGACGCCTTGGTTGAAATCATTGAGTCGGATGCTTTACGGTGTGGTGTGTTTCGCTACCATGTTAAGCTTTATCGGCACGGTCCTGGGGGGCATCTGGGCTGATCAATCATGGGGGCGATTTTGGGGCTGGGACCCCAAAGAAAACGGGGCCGTCCTTGTCGTGATCTGGAACGCCCTGATCCTGCATGCTCGTTGGGCCGGACTCGTCAAGGCTCACGGCATCGCAGTCCTCGCCGTCTTAGGCAACGTCGTCACCACCTGGTCGTGGTTCGGGACGAATATGCTCGGCGTCGGCCTCCACTCCTATGGTTTCAGCAACGAACTCTTTTATATGATCGTGAGCGTCTCTTCGGTCAGTTTGCTGTTTGCGGTTGTCGGAGCGGTTTTACCGCGCTTGAGCGAGACTTTTTTCCGGCCCACCCAGCCAGCGACAGGGGCCTGACAAAAGGTGGAGAACAACGCGGAACCGTGGCAGACCTCGGGCATCGCTGTTTCGATGTCTCCCCCGCGACCGTGAAATCAGCGACGAGCGGTGATCACCATGTCCCGCGTTGGGTTGTCGGTTCTCGGGTTGGTCGTCCTCGTGGGTGCTGTCGGGATTCTCACCTGGTTCCGGGAGAATCGCCAAATGCCGACAGTACCGATTGATGGTCCCCTGGTCGCCAATCACGCCGATGATCCGCGCCTCAGCTTTGAGACGCCTTTCGAAAATGTTCGACCGACGGTGCAGTACGTGGGCAATGCCGTCTGTGCCGAGTGTCACCACGACATCGCCAAACAGTATCAACAGCATCCGATGGGGCGAGCGCTAGCACCTGTTGATCCGCACGATGCCGGAGTTGGAGTGCAATTCGCGCGTCAAGGCTACCGTTATCGCGTTGTGTCGCGGGCTGGAAAAGTGTTCCACGTTGAAGAAAGATTGGCCAGAGATGGCGGAGTCGTTGCGGGAATCGAGAGAGAGGTGAAATATGCTCTCGGCTCGGGTACCCGGGGTCGTGCCTTTCTTCTCGAGCGCGACGGCCGTGTGTTTACCTCCCCGATCAGTTGGTACAAGCAGACGGGCCAATGGGATCTGGCGCCGGAGCATCCCGAGCATTTGCATTTCAGTCGGCCGATCGTCGCTGGTTGCCTGATCTGTCACGCCAATCGCGTCGAGCATCAGGAGGGGACGATCAACACTTACGAGCCGCCGGTCTTTCGTGGCGAGGGTATCGGCTGTGAAAGATGTCACGGTCCCGGTGAACTTCATGTGAGACGTCATGAATCGGGGGAGCGAGTACGCCGACCTGATTTCTCCATCGTGAACCCGGCCCACTTGGAGCCGAAGTTGGCCGCCGCCATTTGCCAACAATGTCACTTAAAAGGCGAAGAGCGCGTCCTGGCCGAGGGACGCCATCCGTTCGATTTTCGCCCGGGATTGCCGCTCGAGTTCTTCTGGACCATCTTCGTTCGACCACCCGAATTGCGTCCCAGTTATCGGACGGTCAGCCAGGTGGAGCAGATGCAGTTAAGCCGCTGCTTTCAGGGCAGCGGTGGGATGTTGGGTTGCACCAATTGTCACGATCCGCACCGGCAGCCCCGGCCCGACGAACGAATAACATTTTACCGTTCGCGCTGTCTTTCGTGTCATCAGGAGCGTGGCTGTACTTTGCCTGCCGCGGAGCGGCACCGACGACAGCCCGACGACAGTTGCATGGCATGTCATATGCCGAAGGAGGGAAGCCGCAATATTCTGCACGTGGCCGTCACCGATCATCGAATCCTTCGACACCCCGACAACGGTCCGGATCGTTCGACTCGACCGCTCGCGCCGGGGGAATCGCCGTTGCATCCTTTCGCCGAGATTCCTGAGCACCGGTTGCGACGCGATTTGGGAATCGCCCTGGCACGAATCGCCACTGCCGACCCCCAGCGATTGGAAACTCTCGCGCGGATGGCGCTGGAGCGACTGATACCGGCAACGACCGAACGTCCGGACGATCTGTCGGCATGGGAGGCCCGCGCCGAAGCCCATCGGCGCTTGGGACAAGTCGGCGAAGCCATCACGGCTTTGGAGTATGTTTTGTCGAAGCGGCCTCGTTCGGAGATGGCCCTGACGGAAATCGCCGAGCTGTACGAAAGCCAAGGGCAACTGACACTCGCCGCGACGAAATGGCAAGCCGCCATCGAAATGAATCCGGAGGCACCGTCGTACCGCCTGGGTCGGGCGCGAGTGCTGGCCCGGTTGGGGCGATGGTCGGACGCGCTTCGGGCCGCCGACCAAATCATTGAACTGGAGCCGGTCAATCCCGAAGCGCGCGTTTTGCGGGTAACATGTTTGTGGCGTCTGGGCGAGATGTCGAAGGCGAAGGAAGAGTTTTCTCGACTTTTGTTATTACGGCCGGCCAATGAAGCGGAGCTGCGTCGTCAATTCGCCGAACGACTCCCGTGACGGCATCTGCTGCTGAAGGGGCCTTCTGTGCGTCGAACTCTTTTCATCCTGGGGACCTGCACCGTCGTCACCCTAGTCGCGATCGGCATGGCGATGTTCTGGCACGCCCCCGAGGCGGCGACGAACAGCGCATTGACTTCGACTCCGGACGATCCCCGATTGACTTACCCAACTCCCTTCCTAAACACTCGACCGGAGGTGAAATATGTCGGCGACGCGGCGTGTGTTGATTGCCACGCCGACATCGCCGAACACTACAGACAGCACCCGATGGGTCGATCGGCCGCAGAGACGACACCCGCACATCTTCGAGCGGTTGCGGGGTCGTCGGGTGTTCGTCTGGAGCGCGACGACCTCGTGTACCGCGTCTTCGAGCGTGATGGGGAAGTTTGGCACAGCGTCGAGCGACACAACGTTCAGGGCAAGCCGGTCGCCGTCGCCGAGTATCACGCTCGATTCGAGATCGGCTCCGGAACGCGGGGGAAGACCTACCTGGTCGAACGCGAGGGAAGATTGTTTCAATCGCCTATCAGTTGGTATAACGAGCAGAAAGTTTGGGACCTCTCGCCCGGTTATAACACGGAATTGAATTTCAATCGAGTCATCGGCACGCATTGTTTGTTCTGCCATGCCAATCGCACCGAGCACATCGAGGGGACGCTCAACAGCTACCGACCGCCGATCTTTCAAGGGCTGACGATTGGTTGCGAGCGATGCCACGGTCCCGGTGAACTGCATGTTCGCGTCAGAGAGTCGGGGGAGCAAGTATCCCGACCGGACACCTCGATCGTGAATCCGAAACACCTCGAGTCGTCGTTGGCGGAGGCGATTTGCCAGCAATGTCACCTTCAGGGCGAACGGCGCGTCCTTCCGCGGGGCCGGTCGATGGATGATTTTCGCCCCGGGTTGCCGCTGGAGATGTTCGTCACGAATTTCATGCACAAGCCCGAGCTGCGCGCCAATTTTCGCTCGGTGGGGCAGGTGGAACAGATGCATCTAAGCCGATGTTACCAACGCAGCGGAGGGGCGCTGCAATGCACAACGTGCCATGATCCCCATCGACGTCCTGATGTGAGCGAACGCGCGGCGTGGTACCGCGCGGCGTGCCTCAAATGTCATCACGATCGCGGTTGTGCCGTAGCGGAGGAACGTCGGCGAGTGACATCGTCGTTGGACAATTGCATCGACTGTCACATGTCCAAGGACGGCAGCTCGAACATTCCGCATACAGCTGTCACCGATCATCGCATTCTTCGTGAACCGGAGCGAACTGCCCCGCCGCCGGCTCGTGTGCTGCAACCAGATGAAATACCCCTGGAGCCTTTCGGTGGGCGAGCGAAGCCGTTATCTGACTCGCTTCGTCGCGATCTTGGGGTCGTTCTTGCGGAAATCAGCGAAAACCAGCCGACAGCCGGTTCGACGCTCGCCCGTCTGGCCATGCCGCTTCTCGACGAGGCGTTGGCATCGCACGGCGATGACGTCGTCGCTCGACATGCGAAAGGATTGGCCCTGCGTCAACTCAACTTAAATGCGGAGGCCCTTCGTCACTTCGAGCAGGTGCTCGCCGCTCAACCAAATTCCGAACGATCTCTGCTGCAAGCGGCGGAGGCAGCCACGGTGTTGGGACGAGCGAACGAGGCCATCTCGTACTGGCAACGTGCCATCGACATCAACCCGGTCATGCCGGGTTACCATCTGTCGTTAGCGCGGCTCTATGCCCAGCGGCGGGAATGGTCGCTCGCTCTTGCTTCCGCCGATCGTACCATCCAGCTCGAACCCATCAATGTCGATGCACGAATGCTTCGTCTCACGGCTCTGGTCCGTATGGGGCGTGAACCAGAAGCTCGGGTCGAATTTGATCGGCTGCTGTCGATGCGGTTGAAAAATGAGGCCGACCTGAAACGCGCCTTCAGTGCGCTACTTCGCTGATTCCCCCGTTCGGAAGATGGCAAACACGGAGTGTCGATTCGACGAAACGACGCACCATTTCGTCGGCGATCAGCGATCGATGGCAACGGCTCGGATCAGCGCAGGCACAGAGCAACGCCAGGGGAGACGGACCGGAACGGAGGAGATCCCACAGCAGTTTCAAGCCTCGATTCACAGGCCAACGTGGATCGTTGCTGGCAAGATGCTGCCGGAGAATTGTCATTGCCGGGTCGTTTTTTTGCGGATTGCCCAATTCGACCAACCATTGATATTCGATCCCCGCTCGACGAAGCACCTCGACGATTCCAACGTCCTCCCGTTGCAGGTTCCAGTCCTGGGCCCCATATCGGCCGCCCCCGCTTGGCTGCGACGCACAGGGGGAGTGTCGGGTGTCGACGACTAATTTCACGTCCGCCGCCAGCAAGGCACGAACCATCGACTCGACCCGGCGATGGGGCGGCCAATAACCGTACCCGATGGTGAACAGAGTCATGAATTCCTCGCCCCTGAGATTTGATGAGAGCTGTCGAGGTCGCCGTAACAAGTTGCGGCTGACACTGGTCGGAGCGACCGCGTGCTTGCATGATGATCCCAAAGCTGTTAGCCTTCTCATCTCCGCTTTTTATACGAGGGAGGCTCGCCGATGTTTCATGAACGTTCCTGCTCCCGCCGGCAGTGGCTGAGGACGGTCGGAACCGCTCTGGGGGGCCTGGCCGTCGCGCCGTCTTTTGCGGATCAACCACGCGATTTTTCGAGTTCAAATCCGGTACGTTATCCGGATCCCGACATCGTGATCTTGGACAAACGTTTCCGGAAATATGCCATCGGCAACACCCCGATCAAGCGGCTTCATACGGGCATGCTTTGGGCCGAAGGGTGCGCCTGGTCCGGGGTGGGCAAGTACCTCGTGTGGAGCGATATCCCCAACGACGTTCAACTGCGCTGGTTGGAAGACGATGGGCACGTGAGTGTCATGCGGCATCCCGCGGGAAACAGCAACGGCAATACGTTCGACTTCGAGGGACGGCAAATTTCCTTTGAACACGGTCATCGGCGCGTCGTCCGCTATGAACACAACGGCAGCGTCACCGTTCTTGCCGATAAGTACAACGGCAAGGGATTCAACGCTCCCAACGACGGGGCGTGTCACCCCGATGGCAGTGTCTGGTTCACCGACCCCGGCTATGGCGCACTTCTCAATTACGAGGGTCGCCGAGAGACCACGGGTTCGCCTCAACCGATTCAAAAAGAAGCTGTCTACCGCATCGACAAATCGGGTCGCATCGACAAAGTGACGGACGAACCGTTCAAGCCCAACGGTCTGTGTTTCAGCCCAGACTTCAAGAAACTGTACGTCGCGGACACGGGAGCATCACATTATGACAACGCCCCGCGAAATATTTGGGTGTTCGATGTGATCGACGATAAGAAACTCGGGAAGGCTCGCGAATTCGTTTCCATGGAGATGGAACTGCCGAAACTCGGCAAACGGGCTGGGTTTGCTGACGGCATCCGCTGCGACGTGGATGGCAACGTGTGGGCCGCAGCGGGCTGGGTCGGCCCCGGTTACGACGGTGTGCATGTGTTTGCTCCCGATGGGACTCGCATCGGTCTGATTCTGTTACCTGAAATTTGCGGCAATCTCTGCTTCGGCGGCAGCAAACGAAACCGACTTTTCATGGCGGCGAGTCAATCCCTTTATGCCGTCTATGTTGAGACTCAAGGTGCGGATGTTTTGGTTCGACACGAATGACGTTGATCTCCGGCCATTCCGGCCGCCTCGGTCTCGAGACGGCTCGACTCGATATGTTTGGTTCTTACATGACGGACACGCGAGGAAAAAGCGGTGAACCTGTTTGAAAAGTGGAAAATCGGGCTTCCCTACGACGGATTCCTGCAACGCTACGGCAATTCGAGCGATCAGGCCAAATGGCAGCAACAACTGAGTCGTGTTCAGTTGGCGCCCGAGCAACGAGATCTGCTCGCGAGCTTTCGCCGTGCTATGCCGGTGTTGTGCCTTGCTGGGGTCTGGTGCGGCGATTGCGTCGTGCAGTGTCCGATATTCCAACGCTTTGCGGAGGCGGCTCCGACCCTGGACATTCGCTACCTGGACCGCGATGACCATGCCGACGTGCAAGAACAGCTCCGCATCAACGGCGGGAACCGTGTCCCGGTCCTGGTGTTTTTCAGCGAAGACGGGCTTGAGGTCGCTCGGTACGGGGAGCGAACTTTGTCCCAGTATCGCACGATGGGCCAAGGAGTCGAGGGCGCGTTTTGCCCCACCGGATTCCCGCACAGCCATGAAGAACTCACGGCGGCGATGGTTCAGGAATGGTTGAACGAATTTGAGAGAGTTCATTGGATTTTGCGACTTTCGCCCCGGCTGCGGAAGTTGCATGGTGATTAGCTCCGCGCAACGCTCAAGCTGGGCAGACGAGTGGGGGAGGATGGCGGCATGGCGAGACCGCGCGTTTTTGTGACTCGTCGGATTCCCGCGGCGGGGTTGGATCGAATCGTCTCGGCGTGTGAGGCAGAGGTTTGGCAGGAGCCACTTCCCCCGCCTTACGATGTCCTTCGGGAGAAAGTCCGCGATTGTGACGGGTTGGTGTCGCTGCTGACAGATCAAATCGACGCGGCACTGATGGATGCCGCCCCGAAGTTAAAGGTGATCAGCAACTTTGCCGTCGGGTTCAACAATATCGATGTGGGAGCGGCGACGACACGAGGGATTTGTGTCGGCAACACACCAGGGGCATTGACCGATGCCACGGCTGATTTAGCTTTTGCGTTGTTGCTGGCGGCGGCCCGAAGGGTCGTCGATGGCGTCTTGGATGCAAAGCAGGGCCGCTGGAAAACTTGGGAGCCTCTCGGTTACTTGGGTGTGGACCTGGCTGGGAAGACTCTCGGCATCATCGGCATGGGGCGCATCGGTTTTGCGATGGCGCAACGGGGTCGGGGCGGTTGGGGGATGAAGGTCCTTTATTTCGACGAACGCCCCAATGACAAGGCCGAAGCCGAACTGGGAGCCCGGCGTGTCGATCTGGACACGCTACTCCGAGAGAGCGATTTCGTGTCTCTGCATGCTTCGTTGACCAACACCTCCAAGGGGATGATGGGCGCGAAACAGTTCGCGTTGATGAAATCAACGGCGGTTTTCATCAACACGGCTCGAGGACCGCTAGTGGATCAGGCGGCTCTTGTCGAGGCATTGAAGACCGGAAAGATCTTCGCTGCGGGACTCGATGTGACCGATCCCGAGCCTCCCGATCCAAACGACCCGATTTTGCATTTGCCCAACTGTGTCGTTGCACCGCACATCGCGAGCGCCACCCACACGACCCGGAACGGGATGGCAGAAATCTGTGCTGACAATCTTCTTGCGGGGGTGGCCGGACAGCCGCTTCGGGCTTGGGTCAATCCAGAGGTCGCGGAACGCCGGAGAGTTTGAGATGTTTCGTTATGCTGCCTGTTCCTGGGGTCTAGCGCTTGTGTTCACTCTGCCCAGCGCGGCAACGATTCGAGTCGGAGCGGCCGAGGCAGAGTTCATCGCTGAAGACACGATGGTCATCGGCGGGGGAATCATGCCGGCTTTTGTCTCGGGTCAGGAAGGAAAACTTCGGGCCGTCGCCCTTGTCATCGAGAAACCAGGTTCTCCGCCGGTCGCGATCGTCGCTTGCGATGTGTTGATGATGAATCGCGATCTGTTGGACCCCGTCGCGGAGACGATCGAACGCGAAATCGGTATCCCAGCGAGTCACGTCCTGATCAATTCCACTCACACGCACCATGCACCAAGCACCTGTACCGTTCATGGCTACCGCCGCGACGAAGTCTTTTGTCGCCGGGTGCAAGAGGGGATTGTCACGGCGGTTCGCCGAGCACACCAGCAACTGACACAGGGTGAATCGCGCTTTTATTTCTGGCTGGGCGAAGAGTCCTCGGTGGGTCAGAACAGTCGCCTCCTTCTCAGCGACAATACGATTTTTTGGATCGGACCTTCCGATGATGCGTTGCGTCCCACAGGGCCTTTCGATCCTGAACTGCCGGTGTGGGTCTTCCGCGGGAAAGACGGCGGCCTGCGCGGTGTGGCTTTCAATCACTCGACGCATACGATCGGTGTCCGTCAGCCGGGGAAACGCTCGCCCGGGTTTTATGGGTTGGCGGCCCAAGACCTCGAAGAGGAGTGGAAGGTTCCCGTCTGCTTCCTGCAAGGGGCTTCCGGCTCAACGCACAATTTGCGTCTCAAAGCGGACGAGATGGTCCTTCGGATCAAGAATGCTGTCCGCGAGGCCGTCGAACTTGCCGAAGAACGACCCGTGGACCGTGTTGTCGCTGTCAAGCGCAAATTCACCTATCGAGTCCGACGCTTCGACGACCAGCGCGAGGACAAGGCGGTGGCTGCCTATTGTCGCAAACGTGCCCCGAGCGGAGCCAACGATATTATCCGCGTCTTCCGAGAGCAACGGTCGATCTTAGCGCCGTTGCAGGGACAAGAGCGAACGACGTGGCTGCAAGTGATCGTGATCGGCGACGTGGCTCTCGTGGGGGTACCCGCCGAGCTTTTCACCAAGCTTGGACAAGAGATCAAGCGCCGGTCGCCGTTTCGTTACACTTATGTGGCCGAGTTATCTAACGACTGGATCGGCTACATTCCCGACCGGCGTGCCTTCGATCTGGGGGGCTATCAGACTTGGACCGGTTTACATAGCTTTGCTGACCCGGAGACGGGCGAACAATTGGTCAAGCAAGTGGTTGCCATGCTCCGTGAAGTGTATCCGGCCAGGTCTCCTTGAGAAGAGCTGCGACACGACCCTGCGGGTTCAGCGAGTCCGCCGGAGTCCGCACGACGGCGCTCGTGTCGACGCAAGAGGAAACGCGTCTGCTCGACCGGACGAAATCGCAGGGGCCTTGGGCCAAAAGGTGATGAGGCTCGCGATGACCGTCGCCCGCAGCCGTCGATGGGGCGCGACATCAAAGATCACGGAATGATGACGTAGACATCGTACCCTCCGTCGCGAGAAGAGACGAAGGCGATTCGTTTGCCGTCCGGCGACCAGGCGGCGGAGGTGTCGGCGGCGGGATGTTGCGTCAGGTTGCGCACGTCCGATCCGTCAGCATTCATCAAATAGATTTCATAATTTCCATCCCGATTGCTGGTGAAGGCGATTTTCTTTCCGTCGGGTGACCAAGCCGGCCAGAAGTCCATCGCGGGATGATCCGTGAGTCGTTTCAAATCCGAGCCATCAGACGCCATCGTCCAAATTTCGAGATTGCCCGATCGTGCGCTGGCGAAAGCGATCCGTTTGCCGTCGGGTGACCAACTCGGGTTGTTGTCGGCCGCGACCTCGCTGGTCAAACGCCGAATGTTCTCGCCCTTGGCATCGGCTCGATAGATTTCCTGGTTGCCATCCCGAGTGCTGAGGAAGAGGAACGATTGGCCGTCCGGGGCCCATCGCGGTGATTCTTCAAAGGCCCTGTTGGGGACAATGCGGCGGTCATCGGTTCCGTCGGCATTGACCCGGTGAATGTGCAATTTGCCGTCCGTGCCCTGAAGAACATCATGCACATAGAGAATCAACTTCCCATCGGGCGACCAGTGGCCGTCGAAATGGGGCAAGTGCAAACTGGGTAGCAAGCGGCGGAGGTCGGAGCCATCGGCCGCCATGGTCCACAGAGCCATCCGCCCTTCATGGATTCGCGTCATCAAGAAACGTTGGCCATCGGGGGACCATTGCAGATGATGCTTGAACGATCCGTCGTGAGTCAGACGGACGACCATCGGCTCACCTGGACTGGCCACCGTGACTCCAACAAGCCACAGCATCGAAACTGCTCTCATGACGTGCGTTTCCCACGAACTCCGGGGGCTTGCATCCCGTCGGGCGAGCTTCTACCATCGCTTTCAAATGATACTCGCTTGGGCTTTCTTGGGGAGAGCACCTTATGATTCGATCGCTCGCTGTTGGCATTCTTGTTCTTTCCGGGCCGCTCACCGGATTGGCTGAATCTCCATTCAAGGACAAGAAGCTGGAGGAGGCGATTCGCAAAAATCGTCTTGATTACAAAGGTGAATTGACTGACGAGATCTTGAAGGAAGTTCACGTCCTGGACGCCAGCAACCGAGGCATTTCGGATTTGTCAGGGTTGGAAAAGTGCGTGAATCTCCTCGAATTGAAACTCAACAAGAACAAAATCACCGATGTCGCGCCGCTAAAAGCACTGGTCCATTTGCAGTCGTTGCATCTGGCCGACAACGAAATCAGCGATATTGCGCCTCTGTCGGGGCTGACCAAACTCCAGTACTTGGAGTTGTCGAACAACCGGGTGTCAAATATCGAGGCGATCAAAAACCTGTCGGCTTTGTCGGCTTTGTATTTGTCGAACAATCAGATTTCGGACGTTGGCCCCTTGGAGTCGGTGACTCGGCTATCGTCGCTTTACTTGGACCGGAACAAGATTCAGAAGATCGACGCGTTGACAAAGGTAACTCGGTTGATGGTGCTGGACCTGAAAGACAACGAAATTGCCGACCTGGCCCCGCTTAAATCGCAAACGGGTTTGAGTATGCTTTTTTTGGAGCGGAACAAAGTGGCCGATCTGACGCCGTTGGTCGAGGCGGCGGAGGCGGACGCGAAAGGCCCCATGCGATTTGCTCCCTTTTTGCGTGTTTGGTTGACGGGGAACCCCTTGTCTCCAGAGGCCAAAGAAAATCAGTTGAAGAGGCTGCAGGCGGCAGGAGTCCGCATCGAAGGGCTGTGAACACGAAAGCGGCGCCTAGTCGAACGGCCTCGGGCTGCGTTAAAATGGGGGCGATTCAAGGGTGCGGCCGCCGGTTCGCTTTGCCGAGAGATGGAAAGGCGGCCCGTTTGGAGGTCGGGGGACGAACGCATGCCCAGCCCCTTTCCGGGAATGGATCCTTATCTGGAGGATGAAAAGCTCTGGTCCGCGTTCCATCAGCAATTGGTGGCGAGCTTATATCATCTGCTGATTCCCAATCTGGTGACTGCGGACCGGCCTGACCGCTACCGGGTACGGGTGGGCCAACGGCGGTACCTGATGGAGGTGCCGTTGTTCACCTCCGTTTTGCGCGAAGAACACCTCGAGGAGTTCGTCGAGATCCGCTTGCGGTCGGATGGTCGGTTGGTCACCTTGATCGACTTCGCCACTCCGACGAACAAGAGTCGGCCGGAAGGACGAGACGCCTATTGGGCTCGGCGGCGCGACGCCCAACGCGAGGGCGCGAACCTGGTCGAAATCGACCTCGTCCTGCAAGGCGAACCCTTGCTGGACTACTCGCGCGACAACCTTCCGGAGTGGAACTACCTCGTCACGGTGGTCCGACGTCAGCAGCCCGAGCGCTACGAGATATACTCGAGTACAATCCGCAAACGTTTACCCCGCTTTAAGCTGCCGTTGGCGATGGGGGAGCCGGATACGGTTGTCGATTTGCAAATCGCCTTCAACCGAGCTTACGACGCAGGTGGCTTCGCCAGTCTGATCGACTATCAAAAACCGCCCCTTTGTGTTCAGGACGACTCCGACAGGGAATGGATTAACAAAATGTTGGTCGATGCGAACGTTCGGCGCAGGTAAGTTGGTATGTCACGTCCGCCGACGACAGCGGATGCTCTTTTGGTGGTCGCGGTGTTTACCCGGCATGCCGATCTGTTGAGTCTCACTCGTCGGCATTTGGAAGGCCGCTTCGGTCCCAT
>CAKZUU010000066.1 GCA_937922175.1 uncultured Gemmataceae bacterium | reverse complement strand
CGAAATCGCTGCAAATACAGCTTCAGCGATTTCAACTCGACACAGCTTTGGTCCGGGGTATAGCGAAACGTGATGGTGCCAAAATCGGGTTGTCCTGTCTTCGGACACACGCTGGTAAACTCCGGACAAACGATTTCAATGACGTAATCTCGCCCCGGGGCGGGATTCGGAAAGGTCTCCAGTTGATCGGAAAACGGTACGGATAGTTGACTCATCGCTCCCTCAGTCGCAAGGCAAAACCTCTGGACCATTCATAGGATGCCAACAGGCAGCGATTTCGGAAAGTCTGTCACTCCGGTGCGGACCTTGTACAGAGAGTTTTGGCCATGAGCCGGCCCGCCGTCGTCTTGCTCAGCGGAGGAATTGACAGCGCGACCGCCTTGGCGGTGGCCCGACACGAAGGTTTCTTGCCGTTCACTCTCAGCATTGATTACGGGCAGAGGCATCGGGTGGAACTTCGCTGCGCCGAACAAGTGGCTCGCTCGCTGGGCAGTCAACGGCACACCGTCATCCGCGTGGATCTTCGGGCGATCGGGGGATCCGCCCTGACCAGCGATATCGAAGTTCCCAAAGATCGTGCCGCCGAACCGACCGTCTCCGGCATCCCCGTCACGTATGTCCCCGCCCGGAACACGATTTTCCTGGGCTTAGCCCTTGGGCTGGCGGAGACCCTCGGAGCGTTCGATCTCTTCATCGGGGCGAACGTCTACGATTACTCGGGTTATCCCGACTGCCGACCCGAGTTTTTGCAAGCCTTTGCGCGGGTGGCCCAGTTGGGAACAAAGGCGGGGGTTGAGCAGGCGGGTCGGTTCCAGATCCACTGCCCCTTGATCCGCATGACCAAGGCGCAGATCATTCAACTCGGGACACAACTCGGCGTGGATTATTCGCTGACATCAAGTTGCTACGATCCGGACGAACAGGGGCGAGCGTGCGGCCGATGTGATTCGTGCCTTTTCCGGCGCAAAGGTTTTGCCGAGGCTGGCGTGCCGGATCCCACACTTTATCAAACGTGACAAGCCCGCCGAGAAATGCTCAGCAGGCTTGTCCGTCAACCTTCGCTTGTCCGAATTACTTGATCAACTTTTTGACTTCGTCTTCCAGGCCGTTGATCTGGACCGACCGGCTGACGACCTTGCCGTCGCGTCCGACCAGGAAGACATTCGGCAGCACGAGGATGCCGTAACGCACCGCCAACGGACTGTCCATCGCGCCCGGTTGGAATAGATGGACGGCGTCGAGTCGATGCTGCTGCAAAAACTGAACAGCCTCGTTCTGACTGTTGTCCAGATTCACGCACACCAGCTCCAGCCCCTGGCTCTTGTAGCTTTGCACCAAGGTTTGCAGCTTGGCGAAGTCGGCGGCGCATTGACCATTCCAACTCGCCCAGTAGTAGACAACCACCACTTTCCCTGCGAATTGCTGGATGTCGAAGGGCCGCTGTGTCCCCAGCATCGGTCCGGACAGCTCCAGGACTTTGCCCTCCACGTCGAGACGATCAAGAGAACCTTGCCCTTTTTTGGCCAAGGGGCTGGCAGGATATTCCTTGGCCAGCTTCGCGTACCAATTGCGGGCTTCGGCCTCTTTGCCCATGAATTCGCTCGCCATGCCCAATTGCAGCAGCGCGTCGGGAGCATCCTCGGCCGCGGGATACTCGGTGACGAACTCTTTGAGTCGTTCGCGCCACTCTTCCTGGACCTTGGCGACATCGACATTCTTCGCCATCAGCTTGCGAGTGTAGTCGGCCGAGATCTCCCGGTAAGCGATGTAGCCGGTCAGCTTCGAGGATCCGACCTTCGCCACTCGCTGGCGCAACTCGGACAAGCGACGATGGGCGGAGGAGTCGCCCTCGGCGCTGTTCTGAGCGGCGGCACTGTAACAATCCGCCAATTGTTTGATCCAATTCTCCTGTGCAGCCGGCTGCTCGGTCTTGGCAATGATTTGCTCGAGGACGGCGGCACGAGCCAGGTTGTAGCGGATAGCGGCGGCGGGGTCGGCCAAATTGCTATTCTTGATCGATTCGTCGACCTCGCGGAGCTTCTCCAGCAGAGGGCGAACCTCTTCCGGAATCTGGACAACGTCCTGACCGAATGGCGTCGAACTGTCAGGATGGCGTTCTTCCATCGGGGCGTGGCCCGGGATCGGCGCATCGACGAGCTTCCAAGCTCGGCCGACCAAGATCAGTTCACCCGTTTGCAGGAAATCCGCTTTGCCGTTGTTCTGATACAGAATCGTGCCGCTCTTGTAGCGGTACAGATCTCGCCCACTGCCGAGGGCATCAGCGGGGACGCATTGCGGAGCCGAGAACTCCACGTGCATCCACTGCGTCTTGGAGTTCAGGCCGATCAACGCCGCCGTTGTGGAGTTGAATTTCTCGGATACCGACGCCAAGCGCTCTTTTAGACGAACGATCTCGGCGTTGGGGAGTTGCAGCTCGCGCAGATCGGAGTCGGTCAACATCAAGGCTTGCAATCGCGCCAAGTCTCGAGAGATGACCGCTTGCAGGATTTCTTGGCTGACCTCTTCCGGGGAGATTTGCTCCCAACGGTCGATGCGGCCGTCTTCGTTCAGATCGAGGCCGATCTTGGACCCGGCCTGGTTGAGCCAGCGGAACTGATCGGCCTTGCGGTTGCCGTTGCTGTCGATCTCGCGGTAAACCTCGTGACCGTCGAGGAAGTACGACCAGACGTCGATGTAGCGGTCGCCGTCGGAGTCGAAGAATCGGCGGAGGGGCCGGCCCTGGGCATCGCGGAGCAGATAGCCGCTCCCTTTTTCCGATTTGACCACCTCGACCTTCAGGTGAGGAATGTCGGCCTCGGTCGGATTGCTGATTTCGATACCGTCGAGTTTGGGTCGAATTTTGAGCAGGTCTTCGGGAGCGGGTCCGGCCGCCCAGCCGCCCGAGGTGACGCCGAGCAGACACAGCGTGCTCAGCAGTTTCATTCCCAAGTGAGAACGCGCCATCCGTGGACCCCTTTCGTCCGAGAGGGAAGTCATGATCCGTACCGTAGCATGATCGACAGCGGAGGCGGGTTGGCATCAAAGAACCGGCTCATCGGTGGAGCAAGAGATTCTCGCGGTCGTTCGGAAGATGCGCATCCGAGAAACCGGGGAGTTTGCGAAAAGATGATCGACGCCCCAAAGGGCGTTACCTTGACGGGCTGCGACGTCACCACTATAGTTCCTGCCAACGCATTCACGGAGGGATGCGATCGGCCCCCATGCAACCCATCAGGCCGGATTCCTCATCCCGTGTGGCGTGTTGTCTTCACCTGAGTCGGTGCGAGTCAATGCCGCGCCCGTCGAGCGATGGGGTATGATGGAATGGGAGAGGAAACGGCGCGTCGTTCGGGGGTTCGGCAGCCGCTTCCGGTTCGAGGGGCTCCCGTGGGAATTGACCGGGCTACCCTGACGAGGCAAATCAAAGAAGCCAACGACATTGTGGCCGTCATCGGCAGCTACATCCCGTTGCTGCCGACCGGGAATCCCGATGTCTTCAAGGCCGTTTGCCCCTTCCACGATGATCATCGGCCGTCGCTCCAGGTTTCTGCACGATTTCAAAACTTTCGTTGCTGGGCCTGCGGCAAGAAGGGCGGCGTGTTCGATTTCGTTATGGAATTTGAAAAAATCTCCTTCCTCGAAGCGCGGGCCCTTCTCGCTCGACGCGCCAACATTCGGCTCGACGATGACTCGCCCGAGGCCACGTTGCGCGTGCGACAACGCGATGCCCTTCGTTGGGCCGCCGACCTTTTCCAAGATTGCCTCCTCAACAGTCCCCTTGCCTCTCGAGCGCGTGTCTATCTCGGCGAACGGGGAATTCAGGGTGAAACTGTCCGACGGTTCGCCCTCGGGTATGCTCCCGCCGAAGGCGATTGGCTGGTCCAGCAGGCACATCGAGCCTCGGTCTCGCTCGACCTCCTCGAACAAGTCGGACTCGTGGCCCGATCGTCGACGGGACGCGGGTGGTACGACCGCTTCCGGGACCGGCTGATGTTCCCTGTCCGAGACATGACAGGTCAGCCGATCGCGTTTGGCGGTCGGATTTTGCCGGATTCGGCCTTTCTTGACAAAGCTCCAAAATACTACAACTCGCCCGAGTCCCCTCTGTTTAGCAAAAGTGAAATCCTCTATGGCTTAGAAACGGCCCGCAGCGCCGCCGCCTCGGTCGGCTGTCTGGTCGTCGTGGAAGGTTACACCGATGTGTTGATGGCGCACCAAGGGGGCATCCCAGAGGTGGTGGCCACGATGGGCACCGCCCTCACCTCCAAACATGTTCGGGTGATGCAACGTCTGGTATCCAAGGTCATCCTGGTCTTCGATGCAGACGATGGAGGTGTGACGGGCGTGGACCGGGCATTGTCGATATTTGCCCGGCACCACATCGAGTTGTTGATCGCTCGGCTCCCCGAGGGGACGGATCCTTGCGAGTTGATTCAGCGGCAGGGGGCCGACGCCTTTCGTCGAGTCCTGGCGTCGGCGGTCGATGCGTTGGATTACAAGCTGGAGCAACTCACCCAGCGTGAGGCGGGTCATGGCATCGAGGGGCAGCGTCGGGCCGTCGATGAAGTGCTTCGGATCTTGTCGCTGATGCCGGCTCGACCGGATGCGGCGTTGCAGTTGAAACGAGACATGATGTTGACGCGCCTGGCCAGCCGGTTTCATGTGCCAGAAGAACGATTGCGACAGCGCCTTGTCGAGTGGCAGCGGGAGGAATCAGCGTCGCCATCGCGGAGGGAGGCGGCAAGCGAGGCACTCCGGGCCGTCTCGAAGCGGTCGGCTCCGGCGCCCCGACATGAAATCGAACTCGTTCAGTTGTTATTGGCCAACCCTGGACTGGTGGGGAAATGTCGCGAACGATTGCGGGAATCCGAAATAACTCATCCGGGGTTGCGTCAAATCGTGGAGGCGCTGTACGATCTGCACAAGATAGGTCAGACGCCGGACCTTGAGGCGTTGCAGTCGCGGATCTCTCATGCGGAGTTGTTGCGTCGTGCCCACGAATGGCGCGACATCGGTCGGGAATGCTCGGTCGATGGCAGGAAATGGTTGGAGCGACTGATTGAAGTATTCGACGCGATTCGACAAGCGAAGCAGAAACAGCAATGGCGAGGTGAACTGACCGCCGTGGGCGATCATGACAAGGCCTTGGCCTTGCTGAGGAAATTGCAAGAGGATCAAGTCGGCACCGACCGTTGAGGCCGTGCAAGCGGGTCGGACAGCCGAGGCTGTCGGCCCCCCGGAGGACGGCGTCGGCTTTGTTGGCGGGCTTCCCCGACGACCAAAGGACTGGCGCGGGGCGATCCATTTGGTGGCGCGGGGATCGGGCTTGACCCTCCCGGCGCCGTTTGAGTGGGAGATGTTGGATGGACCTCAAGATCGACGAAGGCCTCCGGGAATTACTCGAGACCGGGAAACGGGTCGGTTACTTGACGTACTCGCAAGTCAAAGCGTACGTCCCCGACGACAGCTCCGACACCACCCGTCTGGATCAGGTGTTGGCCAAGCTGGAGGACCTCGGCATTGACCTGATTGATGATTCCGATGCCGAAGAGCGCGCCTCCGAATCGAGTTCTTCCCTGAACGACGACGCCACGGGCGAGATCGACTTGTCGTTCGTGGATGACGGGGACGGTCGGCATATCGACGATCCGGTCCGCATGTACCTGACGCAGATGGGTGAGATCCCCCTGCTGCCGCGCGACCAGGAAATCGCCTTGGCGAAAAAGATCGAGATCACCCGCCGGCGATTCCGCCGTCGCGTCTTGGAATGCGATTACGCCCTCCGAGCCGTCGTCGATACGCTCAAAAAAGTGCACACGGGCGAATTGCCGTTCGACCGCACCGTCAAGGTTTCGCTGACGGAAAACCTCGAGAAGGACAAGATCATCCAGCGGATGCCGCACAATCTCAAGACGCTGGAACATCTGATGGCGCAGAACGTCGCCGATTTCGAAAAGCTGATCGACGAACGGACGTCGGAAGCGGAGCGGGAGGAGATTCGCGAACGGATCAAGGTGCGACGACGAAAGACGGTGACCTTGGTCGAGGAACTGAGTATCCGCACTCAGCGGGTCCAGCCGTTGATGAAAAAGCTGGAGCAGATCTCACAGCGGATGACAGAGTTGGAGCGTGAGATCGAAGAGTTGCGTGGAAATCGGCACATGAAGGAAGAGCGGGGCAACCTCCAACGGGAACTGCTCGACCTGATGCGGATCACCTTGGAGGAGCCGGAAAGTCTTCGCCGTCGCGTCGTGTCG
This sequence comes from uncultured Gemmataceae bacterium, assembly GCA_937922175.1. Taxonomy (GTDB): domain Bacteria; phylum Planctomycetota; class Planctomycetia; order Gemmatales; family Gemmataceae; genus CAKZUU01. The sequence goes on along the minus strand of CAKZUU010000066.1, from coordinate 4,670 downwards.
ATGCAGGAGCGCTTCAAGGAATATGAGGATGCCAAGCGGGCGTTGTCCGGAGGGAATTTACGCCTGGTGGTGTCCATCGCGAAGAAGTACCGCAATCGTGGGTTGTCGTTCCTTGATCTGATTCAGGAGGGCAACACAGGCCTGATGCGGGCCGTGGATAAATACGAATACCGTCGCGGTTACAAATTCAGCACCTACGCCACCTGGTGGATTCGACAAGCGATCACTCGGGCCATCGCCGATCAGGCCCGCACTATCCGGATTCCCGTGCACATGATCGAGACGATGACGAAGCTGCGGCAGGTGTCGAAGCGGTTGCAGCAGGAATTTGGCCGCGAACCCACGGTTGAGGAGATCGCCGAGGCCTCGGGTTATTCGTTGGAAGAAACCAAGCGGGTCTTGAAAATCAGCCGACCGCCGATTAGTCTGGATCGCCCCGTGGGTGAGAGCGAGGACAGCTATTTCGGGGATTTCATCGAGGACGGTCATGTCGAGTCGCCGGTCAGTGCGGCCACTCAGGAGATGCTCAAAGAGAAGATCGATAACGTTCTCAAGACACTGACGTATCGGGAGCGAGAGATCATCAAGTTGCGTTATGGTCTGGGCGACGGCTATTCTTATACGCTGGAAGAAGTCGGACGGATCTTCAAAGTGACCCGAGAGCGCGTCCGTCAGATCGAGGCCAAAGCAGTGCGCAAATTGCAACACCCGGGCCGGAGCCGACAGTTGGAAGGGTTCTTGGACGGCGGTTTGCGTCGCTGAACCGACCCAGCTGCGGACTTGATCCTCGTGCCGCCGGGACTTCCCCGGCGGTTTTTGTTTCCGCGAGCTCCCCTCTCATCGTTTGCTTGTCGTGATGCTAAGATGCCCGCATGGCCACTCCCGCAGAGCTCATGCGTGAACTCCATCGTTTGTTACAGCTCATCCGCGACTTGCAAGAGAAGATCGCGGAAGCGCCCCGCCAATTGGCGGCTGAGCGCGCTCGGTTGACTCGTGCCGAGACACGCCTCAAAGAGGGGCAAGAGCGTTTGAAAGTTCTCAAAGTGCGCGTTCACGAAGACGAGACCACCCTTAAAGGACTGCATCAGCAGATCAAAAAATACGAGAAACAGCGAGAGTCCGCGACAACCAAAAAAGAACTCGATGCGTTCGATCATGAGATCGAACACACGCGGCAACGATGTTCGGAACTGGAGGACCAGATCCTGCAAGGCCTCAGCGACATCGACGAGCAAACAGCGATGATCCCCGTGTTGGAGCGAGAGTTAGCCGACACGCGCCGGGAAGTGGCGGCGTATGAGCTCGAAGCCGAGGATTACCTCCAGCGCTTGCAGCGCGAATTGTCGCAGGCACGGGCAGATTTGAAATCGACGGAAGAGTTGCTTTCTGACGACATTCGACCGGAGTATCGACGTCTCGTCAATGCCCGTGGGGCGGACGCGTTGGCCCGGATGGTCGAGCGTGTGTGTCAGGGTTGTCTCGTCCAGGAGACGCGCCAGAAATCCTACGATCTGGAGATGGGGCGATTCGTCACTTGCGCGAACTGCGGGCGCATCTTGTACCCTTGAGTCTCCGATCGGATCGTCACGGTTCTCGAACGACTTCGACTTCCCGACCCTCGCGTGCAGAACGGGCCAAGGCATCGAGCACTCGCAACGTCCGCACCGCCTCGTCCGGCGACGGAATGGGATCACGCTGGTGCCGTACCGCCTCGGAGAAATGGTCGATCATCAAGGCGATTTGATGATGCCCGCTTAGTTCAAACCGCTCGACGCGACGATCCGTTCGTTCGACGTGGAATTCGGCATCGTAGGGTGGCAGCCACATGTCCGGCACGCGGAGGGTGCCCAAGGTGCCCACGATTTCCATGTCACCGCGGAAGGGCAGATCGAAGCCGCAGTCGAAGCTGCCGGTTTTGCCGCCGGCAAATTTCAAGATGCCTGTCATGCGGAGATCGACTCCGTTGTACCAGGTGGCGGTGGCCCAAACGCTTTGCGGTTCGTCATCGAATGCCCAGCGGATCCCGTACACCGGGTAACAACCCACGTCCAACAGGCTACCACCGCCCATCTCCGGATGGAGGCGGATATTGGAGTCATCCAACGGCAACTCGAAGGTGAAGGAGGCATGGACATGGCGGACGTCGCCTAACCCGCCGTTGTCCAGAAAATCGCGAATCTCACGTGTTCTTGGGTGGTGCGGCCACATGAAGCCGTCCATCAAGCGGATGTTCAAGGAGCGACACGCATCAACCACGGCCTGAGCTTCGTCCGCGGTCGGACAGAGGGGTTTTTCGCACAACACGTGTTTGCCCCGCTTGGCGGCTTTCAGCGTCCATTCGGCGTGCAAGTGATTCGGCAAGGGGAGGTAGACCGCGTCGATGTCGGGATCGTCGAGCAGCTTGTCATAACTGCCATACGCTTTGGAAATGTTGTCAGCCTGAGCCGCTCGCTGGGCTTTTTCCAGGGAACGACTGGCGATCGCGATCAACTCGGCGTGCCTCGTTTCACGGAAGGCCGGAACGATCCGTTCGTTGATCTTCGCGACTCCTAGAATACCCCAACGCACCTTGTTCATAGCGACCTCATCGCATCGGGTAGTGTGGTCATTGTCAGCCTCTTCCGAGGATCGGCCAGTGCTTGAGGTCGCGTCGCGATGTCGCTAAAATCAGGCCATGTTGCCGCATCGCATTCGTCTCCGCGGTCCTTGGGAAGCTGCGATCGAAGGCTCTCCCCCCCGAACGATTCATCTCGATCGAGACGATCTCCCGACGAGTTGGAGTGGTGCGATCGAGTGGCGACGTTCGTTTGGTCAACCCCGCCAACTCGATGCTCACGAACGAATCTGGTTGTGCCTGCATCGACCGCGATCCCTTGCCCTGATTGCTCTGAATGATGCGCCGCTCGGGACGGCCTCGGCTCAGGAGCTTTGGGAAACCGACATTACCGATCAATTGGCCGCCCGCAATCGCTTGAAGATCGTGCAACCGCGTGATCCTCGGGGCTGGAGCGACGTTTTCCTTGAAATTCGTGCCATCGCCTACATTCAAAATTTGCACGTCGTTCGGCGCGATGTCTCCACAGCCTCTGCCGAACTGCGGGGAATCATCCGTGGCCCGACCGGACTGTCCTTGGACCTCTACGTTCTGGCGGATCGATCGTGCGTGGCGCGGCAAACCATCACGCTGACGGATCAGACCACGAGCTTTCAGCTGTCACTCCCAGCGGGTTCCGCGCGCACCGATGCTGCCGGCTGTCGGTGGCGGGTCGAACTTGTGTCGGGGCCGACTCTCTGGCATGTCGCGGAAATCTCGCCGACTTGATCAACGAGGGAGGTGAAGGGTGAAATCGGAGCGTGTCGTCATTGCTTGCCCGACCTGCACCCAGCGAGTACGGGTCAAGCGATCTTCCGTAGGGACGACCATTACCTGTCCCACGTGTTATCAGCCCTTCCGGGCGGCGTCGGCTGAATTGATGGAAGGGACGGCGACCATCTCCGAGAGCGCGGTTTTCAAGGCGACGGTGGTTGACTCGGTGGAGGAATTGAGTTCGGGTGGTTCGTGGTCAGGTTGGGTGTTGAACCGCGCCGGGACGGATCCCAAATCGCCGGTGATATCGGCAGAATCCGGGGCGACGGGACGGCTCACCCCACACATTCTTGGCCCGGTGGAATGGTTGGGCTACGTCTCGATGGGGTTATGGGGTCTCTCGGCCGTGTTGGTATGTTGGGGATTGATTCACGAGCGTCGGATACCCCTATCGTTGGGCATTTTCCTCTTGCTCTTTGCGTTTCCCACCGGACTGACGCTGCTGCTCGTCTGGCGCATTCTGTTCGAGACGATCGGCCTGATCTGGAAGCAAGGCGCTGTTTCTCGACTGAAGCCGAACAGCGAACCGAATTTAACCGAGCGGTAGCGAGCGTTCGTGAGGTGGAGGCGAGACTATTTGCCGTCGCCGAACGACTCCTCGAGGTCGCGGATGGTTTCGGCGACACCGTCAAGATCGGGGTTGATTTTCAGGGCTTGGCGGAGCGCCCGCAGAGCAAGGCGGGGTCGTTTCATCTTGATGAGGCATTGGGCCAAGCCGGCCTGCGCCCCGAAGTGGAAGGGGTTCAGTTGCAAGGCTCGCCGGCAGTCGGAGGCGGATTTCGGGAATTTTCCAAGTCGAAAATAGATGATGGCGCGTTGGTTGTAAGCCTCGGCGAAACCGGGGCAGCGGTCGATGAGGTGATTCAACCCCCGGAGACTTTTGTTCAGATCGGGCAACTGGGAAAGGCGTTGGAGTTCGCGGCGGTTGCTTTCCCCTTCGGCCCGGAACCAGATGTTCCACAAGGCGTCGGCCGCGATCCGACGGACTTGGGCATCCTCGTCATGAAGACGAGAAGCCACGGCCGCGTTGGAGACCATTGTTCCTTGCAACCCTAATGCCAAGACGGCCGCGCGACGGGCGGTGACTCCGCCCCCTTCCAACAAGCGAAGCAATGTGCCTTCGGTGTATCGCTGCCGAACCTCTTTGCGGAACCGCTCGAGATGAAGATGGACTTCGACCGAACGATGCGCGAAAAAATCACCATCGGGCAAAGCCGGCAGACGCTGAAAAAACTCAATCAATAAAGCGCGACGCATGGCTGGGTCCTCGATGGGTCGAATCTGTGCTGCCGGCCCGAATTGA
>CAKZUU010000065.1 GCA_937922175.1 uncultured Gemmataceae bacterium | reverse complement strand
AACATCGCAGATCGAATTTGAGGGGATCCTCTATCCGTTCGCCCCAGGCGCTCCCCCGGGATGGAAATTTCCCGACAACACGGTCTTGGCCGAAACGATTTTTTTGGATACCGATCAGGGCCGACGACGCATTGAAACCCGGATCCTGCATCATCGACGGCTCAGCGGCAAAGAAGAGGTCGGCGACCAATATTGGCGAGGGTACACCTACTTGTGGACCGAGGATCAAAGCGACGCCGTTCTCGTGGAAGATCCCTTGGGTGTGGACCGAGTCTTTCGGGTGCGAGACGAACGAGCCTCGGGCGGGTTCCGAACGCAAACGTGGCACGTTCCCGGTCGGGCCGAGTGTATCGCCTGTCATAACATGGCGGCGAAATACGCCATCGGCGTCCAAACGGCCCAGATGAATACCGAGGACCAATTGCGGCGTTTCGAGCAACTCGGCCTGTTCACTCAGCCCTTACCGACGTCCCCCGAGCAGATGCCACGGTTGGCCCCCTATGCCGATTCGGGGCATGACATCAACGGGCGGGCACGCTCCTATCTGCATGCGAATTGTGCCCACTGCCATCGCCGGTGGGGCGGAGGCAATTCGGACATGCAATTGATCGCTACCTGGGAACTGTCCGAAATGGGGCTGGTCAACGTCCGGCCAGCGCACGGCGCCTTCAACATCCCCAACGCTCGTCTGATTGTTCCTGGCGACCCGTACCGCTCGGTTCTGTTCTACCGCCTCAGCACGCAAGGCAGCGGGCGGATGCCTCGGTTGGATTGCCACGCCATCGACGACTTCGGGACGCGCCTCATCCACGACTGGATCATGCAATTGCCGCGGAATGGCCTCTTCACCGCTGCGCAACGACGTGCCGACGCCGACGCCGCCGACCTGGTCGACAATCTGGATGCGTTTGGCCCCGAGGAAATGCAGCGGAGGTTGAGGGTGATATTCGGCTCGGTGCCGTTGTCGCTGCGGCTGGCACATGCGCTCACAGGCTCGAACCTGGGCGGACGGGTCCTCTCGCCGGCGACCCGGGAGGTCATCGTCAAAGCCGGCGCTGCCGCCCCACTCCCCGAGGTGCGCGATCTTTTCGAGCGTTTCCTGCCCGAAGACCAGCGGGTGAAGCGGCTGGGAAGCGTGATCCGGCCCGAGCAGATTCTTGCTGTCCGAGGCGACCCGGAGCGGGGCCGGCGCCTCTTCCTCGAAGCACCCGGCTTGCAGTGCCGCAGCTGTCATCGGGCTCAGGGCCAAGGGGTCGAAATCGGTCCGGATTTGGACGGCATCGGCAAGAAATACGACGCCGCCCGGCTGCTGGAAACCATCGTTGACCCCTCGCGTCAGGTCGAGGCGAAGTACGTCGCCTATTTGTTGGAAACCAAATCCGGTCAAACCTATCATGGTTTGCTGGTTCGACGGGATGATAAACTGATCGTCCTCAAAGATTCTCAGAACAAGCTCATCGAAGTAGCCGCCAGCGATGTTGAATCACTCTTGCCCCAAGCGAAATCTCTGATGCCGGAACTCCTACTGCGCGATCTCACAATCGAGCAGGTCGCGGACCTGTTAGCTTATCTTCTTTCGCTTCAATGAGGTCTCCCCAAAATCTCCCTGCCACGGATGCGGAGAAATGTCTTATTTTTTCATCAGGTAAGCAAACAGATCCCGAATCTGCTGATCGGTGAGGTTTTTCAACAAATCGTCGGGCATCAGCGATGCCGGCGAGGCGCGAAGCTCATCGATGTCTTGTCGCGATAAGCGCACCGTCTGGCCGTCGTTCAAGCGGAGGGTCACAGTCACTTGATCCTGCGCGGCAATGATGCCCGAGAGCGATCGACCGTCGGTTGTGTCAACGATCATCGTCTGAAACTCATCACGAATGACCGCACCAGGGTCAATGATATTTTCGAGCCAATATCGCATGTTATCTCTCTCATAGCCCGTCAACTCCGGACCGACAGTGCCTCCTTCCCCGAAAAGCTTGTGACATTTAGCGCAGGTTTGGGTGAAAACGATCTTTCCGTGGGTCTCATTTCCGGTGGAAACTTTCAGCAAGGAGGCAACGCGCAGGATTTCCTCTTGTTTTTCAGTTGCGGTGGACTCCTGGAGACGTCCCCAATGTGTCTCGATGAGGCGTGAGATGTCGGGTCGGTTGAATCGTTTCATGAGACGAAGAAGATCGAGAGAGACGAACTGAGGTTTGAGGCGGCCGGCGTCGACGGCTTGGAGGAGGGTCAAGGCCCAAGGAGGGCGGCTGGCCAAGGTGGTCAGACCGGCGGAGCGGAGATCGTCGTGAGAGGCCCAAGGGCCAATGATGAGTTGGACCAGTTCGTCAGCCAATTCGGGATCCGTCGAACGCTGAAGAGCGGTCAGAGCGGCCCGCCGGATCGAGACGGGGGCATCTGTTCGCAAGAGTTGCCGCAGGGCGGGTGTCGCGGAGGAGTGGGGAACCTCAGCAAAAAGGCGCAACAGGTCAAGGCGCTGCTCGTCGGCGGCTTGCGGATCGAGAAGGATGCGAACCGCGGCGTCCAAAGCGCCCGGATGACCGACACGCACCCCCAGGGAGAGATGACGGTGCACGGCGTCGCCTTTCAAAGCCTGGGCCAGGGCGGCGCGCAGATCGGTCGGCAAG
>CAKZUU010000064.1 GCA_937922175.1 uncultured Gemmataceae bacterium | reverse complement strand
TCTAGACGCCAGCCGATCGCGCCGACCGTGCTGGGTATTTTACCAATCGCAGGATGTTGCCATGCGGCTGCCGTGCCTCGCTGGACAATTCGTCCACTAACCGCCGCATCAGATAGACGCCGCGCCCCCCGAAGCGCATTTCTCCGGGATCGAGATGCGGCACTTGAGAGATGTCGAATGGTTCACCCTCATCGATGAAGCAAATCTCCAGCCCCCCCGCCTCAACGCTTCGCATGCGAACTTCGACCCTGGCATCGAGATGGGCCGAATGGGCATGGCGAACCACATTCTGCATCGCCTCGTGGGCTGCCAACACCAACGCCTCCGTGCTCCAAGGGTCCCAGGCATGATACCGGCAGACGTGCTCAACAAACGACCGCGCCAAACCCAACAACTTCAGATCGCTGGGCAGAACGAGAACAAATGGTGCGGATCCATTCATCGAGCGTCTTCCGGTAGGGGTGAAGCACGCGCTTCGGCCGAGTGAACGCCAGGTTCCTTTTAAATAGATAGATCAATCCTCGCCTCTGCCAAGCGACTTCCGCCGCAATTCGTTCACACGTTGATGAGCCAGCCGCGACGGCTCGGGAAGTCGATAACCCTGACAGCAAGCAAGCACGACCCGGACGGCACTGGCAAGGTCGATTCGGTGGCCGGATGAGACGAACACGGGGCGAACCCCTTGCCGTGTCCGCACGACATAGCCCACCGGGTCGTCACCGACTCGAAGCGGAGCCAAAGAGCCTCGGGACGTCCGAGGCATTCGATGAGTACCGCACAACCTCGTTTTGGCGCAACCGATCGTCGGCAGATCGAGCCACAGTCCCAGATGACACGCCAGACCAAATCGTCGCGGATGCGCGAATCCGTGTCCATCAACCAGGAGCACGTCCGGCCGAGCCCGAATCTGCCGAAACGCCTCGAGAATTCCTGGTGCCTCGCGAAATGATAACAGGCCGGGGACGTAGGGAAATCTGGCCCGAGTCACGACATCGGCCGACTCGACCACGCGTTGAGTCGCGGCCGACCAAACAACCACGCTTGCATACAGCCGCGGATCGAACTTTTGGCACGACACATCGGCCGCCGCAACAAGATCCCAAGCCCTAAGAGGGCGTCGAACGTCCACGTTGGGCGCCAATGATCGCTGAAGCTCAACCGCTTGGCTTGGTGTCAGATGCCAGGAGTGCAGGTCACGGACTTCCATCGTGTCAGTGCGTCGGCCCGTCACTGCTAATCCGAACCCGGAAGGCGCTCCCGCCCGATGCCGCGAATAGTCCTTGTCGACCGCAAGACACGCCGGATGACCTCCGCCGACCGTGCGGCGTCGGTGGGAGAAACGTCCAAGTGTGTCACCGCTCGACATTCTTGCGGCCCCGTGCTGAGGATCAAGATTCCCTCACGGCGCAAAGCCTCTTGAACGTCGCGGGCAGTTCCCAACTCGGGATCGATTTCGAACCAGACCAAATTGGTTTCGACCGTGGGCGGGGTCAGTTTGACCCCCGGACAATCAGCCAGAGCTTCGGCGATGAGCCGTGCATGACGATGATCCTCCGCCAAACGATCGACATGGTGTTCCAGAGCGAAGAGCGCCGCCGCGGCAATGACACCCGCTTGCCGCATTCCTCCGCCAAATAGCTTCCTCACTCGTCGGGCCGACGCGATCAATTCCCGACTGCCCACGAGACAAGATCCGACCGGCGCTCCAAGTCCTTTACTGAAACACACCGACAGCGAGTCCACGCATTCCCCCCATTGCGCACCGTCAACTCCGGTCGCGACAATGGCATTCCATAACCGCGCCCCATCAAGGTGGACTGCCAGCCCATGGCTCGATGCCCAACGACGGACGTCCTGCATCAACGAAAGTGGAACGACCCGCCCGCCCGCTCGGTTGTGCGTATTTTCCAAACAAACTAAACGCGTTCGCGGATAGTGCTCGTTGTCAGGGCGGATTTTGCCCTCAAGTCGGTCGACAGTCAACAAACCGTCATCCGTCGCAAGAGGCCGACAAGTGACCCCGCTCAGAGCAGCCGGTCCGCCTGCCTCCCAGACGTAAATGTGCGATGACGCCTCACAGAGCAGTTCGTCACCCGGCCGAGTATGGACACGAACAGCAATTTGGTTCGCCATCGTGCCCGAAGGGACGAACAGGGCGGCCTCGTGACCGAAGTATTGCGCGACTTTTTGCTGAAGTTCATGAACGGTCGGGTCTTCATCAAACACATCGTCGCCGACGGGAGCCGCCATCATGAACGAGCGCATCGACGGTGTGGGCCGCGTCACCGTGTCGCTCCGCAAATCGACAATGTGTGATGTCTGCGCCATCTCCGCGCCGTCGCTTGGGTTCACGGTTTCTCCGTCGGAGGCGCCATTCGCTCTCCGAGTTCATTCGCCATGAACCATCGACCCTCATACGAACGCAAAGTGAGAACCAGCCGACCTGCCGAGGGGTGCGTCACCGTGGCCATCGTGCCGCTCTGCTCCACGTTCCCGTCCTTCAACAGGCGAAAAAAGATGACCGCTTGCTTTGATTCGGTGCTGAAGTGCTCATTGACCTCCGCCACGAACAACTCGAGGGCCTGTTTTTCTCTCGCATCGAGTTGTTCCCGAGTGAGCTCGCGTTCCTCGTTCCGGCTTTTGCCAAACCGCAGTTGGTAGTACTGGTCGATCTTGCGGTCGGCGAAAGGCGGATCGAGAAGATGAGCCAAAATGTAATCAACACGTTTTCGATCAAACGCCTTTTGCAGCGAGGCGAGCAGTTGTTTCGGCGATGTCTGAGGGTACATTTCGGGGTCGGCGGGAATGCCGAAGCGGGGGGCCGATGCGAACTTCTCCTGTCCGCAAACCGCTGTCGCGAGCCAAATACACCCGCCGCAGGTCAAAAGTCGGAGAATCACAACACATCCTCGACTGACAGGGAACCGTGCTTATGCATAGGGGCATGAGGGACGGAAGGGAAGAGCCGTCGCCGCGCGGTACAATATCGTTATGGCAGGAAACAGTTTTGGCGAATTGTTTCGGGTGACGACCAGTGGCGTGAGCCATGGCCCGGGCTACCAGGTCATCGTCGATGGTTGCCCTCCCGGTCTGCCCCTTTCCGTGGATGATCTTTTGCCCGATCTACGGCGCCGACGGCCGGGACAGTCTCCTCTCGTCACGCAACGGGACGAGGCCGACATCCCGGAAATCTGGTCCGGCGTCTTCGAGGGACTCACCGACGGGACGCCGATCGGCATTCTCTTTCGCAACACCGATCAACGAAGCAGCGACTATGAGGAGATCAAAGACAAATATCGGCCCGGACATGCCGACTTCACCTTCGACGCGAAATACGGCATCCGCGACTATCGAGGCGGTGGGCGCTCCAGCGCTCGAGAGTCGATCTGTCGTGTCGCGGCGGGTGCGATCGCCAAAAAACTCCTCTCCCGATTGGGCGTGCGGATTCTTGGCTACGTCGTGCAAATCGGCCCAATTCGCGCGAAAATACCGGATCCCACCGCGGTCCGTCTCGAGGAGGTTGAGGGCAATCCCGTCCGCTGCCCAGATCCCGCAGCGGCCCCACGCATGATCGAACTGATCGATCAAGTGCGGAGGGAGCGAGATTCCATCGGCGGAGTGTGCGAGATCACGGCGACCGGCGTTCCCCCTGGATGGGGCGAACCGGTGTTCGACAAGCTCAAAGCGGATTTGGCGAAGGGACTGTTGTCTCTTCCCGCGGTGACAGGCTTCGAGTACGGCGCCGGTTTCGCCGTGGCGCGGATGCGCGGCAGCGAAAATAACGACCCCTTTGTTCGCAAAGAGTCGCGCATCGGAACCGAAACAAACCGCCACGGCGGCATGCTCGGCGGAATCAGTAGCGGCGAACCGATCGTACTGCGAGTCGCCGTCAAACCTACGAGCAGCATTCCTCGACCGCAACGGACCGTCACCCGCGCCGGTGAACCGACCGAAATTTTAACCCGCGGCCGACACGACCCGTGTTTGTTACC
>CAKZUU010000063.1 GCA_937922175.1 uncultured Gemmataceae bacterium | reverse complement strand
GGGCGGGGCAGAGTCCGTCGATTGACCCGGCTGAGTTGGTTTGTTGGATGCATTCTTGTCCTTGGGCTGTTTCGCGTTACCTTTCGCTTCGTCCGGCTGGCCTGAGTTCTTTTCCGCTTCATCCAAGAGGGCTTGGGCAGCACGCCGTTTCTCGGGGTCCGCGGCCGAACCAGCCATCTTGGCCAACCGTTCCCGGGCCGCTTGCCGCTTTGTGGCATCGCTGCTTTTCATTTGCTCCGCCCACCGCTCCATCTCTTCCTGCGACGGTTGATGTTGACCGGAGGTCGGGCTCTTCGGTGAATCTCCAAAACCGTCCGATTTGGCCTCACTCGTCGAGGGACCGTCTCGACGCGACGTGTCGTTCGACGAGGATTTGGCCGTGGCGGATGAAGACGAATCATGATTACCGTCAACAGGTTTCGGGGCGCTCGGCATGGGATCGCCCTGACGCGAATGATCGGCCGACGTGTCAGTGATCGGCTTGTTCTCCGCTCGGGCCGACCGTTGCCCAACCGAGTTGGCCGATTGGCCCGATTCTTGTGCCTCATGTTTGCCTGTTGTTTGTCCCTCAGCCGTGGAGGCCCGCGGCTTCTGGTCCGGTACGCTGGGAGCGTCGGTGTCGCGGGCATTCTTCGACGACTGTGAACGGTTGTCGCGGTCCCTCATAGCACCGGCTTGCGACGACGACTCATTGGGGGCGTCCGAATTCTTCGACTGGTTCTCTTCGTTTTTCGGTCGTCCATGCGGCGATCTGCCCTCGGGGCGTGGTGCGCTCGTTTCATCTTGCGACCCGGATCCCGCCATCGAGTTTGGCTCGCGGTCGTCCGACTTCGATTTCGATGGAGACTCGCCACGGGCGCCCTTCGAGTCCTGGTCTGAAGATCGCTCAGGAGCTTTTGGAGACGAGGCGTCCGAGCTGGAGTCTCCTCCCCGATTTGCCTGACCTTGCCCTTGGCGTTGGCTGGACGGCTGTGACGAGTCGGTGTCGCCGGGAGAATTTTTGCCCGCCTGACCTGGTGCAGCCTCCTTGTTCATTGGTTCAATGTCGGCGTCGTCTGATCTGGTTGGGTTGGTTCCGCCGGCAGGGGAACGATCGACATCAGGCTTGTTCTCGCTGCGCGGGTCGGTCTCCGGCTGTTCCTTCGCCAATTCTCGTTTGATTTTCTCGATCTTGTCCTCGGTAGAATCGCCCGTGGCTTCCTTGTTCTGCTCGTTCCCTTCGTTTGCCGGGCCGGTTGGCGCCTTCGGATCGTCTTTCATGTCCTGAGGGCGCTCAGCCGAGCGATCATCCGTCGGGTTGTTATTCGGATTCTCATTCTCGGACGGCTGCTGCGGTTGTTGCTGTCGCCTTTCCCCATTTTTCGCGCTCGCTTGCCGCTCGAAGTGTTCTCGCTTGTCCTTTTCGCTTTGTTGCTGTCGGTCTTGCTGGTGTTTTTGGTCGTGCTCGCGTTTTTCTTCGGCTGCTCGTTGTCGCTCCTGATCGCGCTCCTGACGTTTGGCCTGCTCCGCTTGACGTTCGGTATCATTTCGAGGCGGTTGCTGATCGTTGACGCGAGGGGGAGCAATCCGCACGCGATATTTCGGCGTCTGACCTTTTTGCGGAGCGGGGTAATCGCAGTTGTCCTTGGCCTCGAGCCAAAATTCCAGAATCTGACCGGCTCTTGGCTGCACTTTCAATCCCGTCGACGATTTCAACTCCAGGAAATCGACATCGTCCTTGTACTTCACCGAACGCATCAATCCGCCGGTCTCCAGCTTGAAATCTTGCGGCGTGAGGTAGGGCTTCGGATTCAACTCACGGCCGTCCAGGACCATCTTCAACGTCATTCCTGTGATGCCGAAGTCATCTTGAGCGACTCCCTCGAGGCGCAGCATCCCATCGGCCGGCAAAACGAGGTCGGCGTCGGTTGCCGGCTCGTTTTTCGTCAATGGCTCTGGTTTCGTGAATTGAACGATCGGCTTTTCATCACTCAACACCCGGAGCTGATACGGCAACGAATCGGGGTTCGATTCGCCCTCAATGGTGGTGAAAAAGAGGCGGTATTTCGCTTCGCTCTCCAAAACGAACTGGAAGCGGATCGTGTCAGGTTGCTCGGCGAGGATCTGACCATTGATCGTTCGGTGTTTTCCCTCGCTCTCCAGCACCATTTTCCCCTCGACGAGTCGCCGATTTGTCACGGCATCGAGAGTGATTTGGGTCCCGCGATAGTCCTCGATGTTCGGATGATCGGTTCGCCTCGGCCCCCAACGAAGATAAGGGCGATAAATGTGTAAGACATCGAACCGTTCAATCGCCGGCGACGCTCGAACCTGCACTCGGAACTCGGGAGTTTCATCATCGCCCGCCGAAATTTTGTACCAAAACCCGGTTCGCACCTTTTGGGGAGGCAACACCAGCCCCCATTCCTCCTGCGAGTCCGGCATCGGCTGGAGCGGAAGTGACTCGAAGGGTTCATCCGTTGAATAACGCAACATCAACCTAGCCGCGTCAGGCCGCCCCGGCGGTGGAATCCGGCCCTCCAGATGCACGACGAAACGCACACTTCGATGCGTCGCCACCGTCACGTTTCCTTCCGCAGGCTCCACCAGCGTCACGCGGGTCTGCTTCAAGATGGGCGTGTCGCCCCCAAATGGCCGAAAGACTCGAACCAGCAGTGACTGAAACTGGTCACCCCGGAACAACAACAAACAAGCGAGGAAACCACTGACAAGCATCAAAAGCCCCAAGCCCAACCCCAGCGAATGTCGGCTTTGAATTGCTTGCTCAAGGTCGGCACTCTTCAAATCTTCCGCGGCTCGCTGCCCCAACACGGCCTTGATACCCGGTGCCACCTCATCGTCGTGCAGGTCCAGCCAGTTCACGACGCTGTTCTTCGCATTCGGAATCGTCTGCTCGACTTGAACCGCCGCATAATATGGGTTCACGCGGCGGCGGAGCGGACGCAACAAGACCCTCCAACCATAGACGCCGACAACGAACAACATTCCTGCGAAACCCGCCTGCCGTAGCCAAGACGGTAGATGAAGCCAACGGTCGGCCAGCATCATCGCCAAACCGTAGCCCAATACGATGACGCCCAGCCCAAGGCCACCTTGCAGCAAGTCAAGCTGCCGAATTCGACGGGCGGCTCGCCGCAATTGATCTTCGACAAATCGTTCGTGACGATTATTCGGCTTAAGAGGGGTCAAGACGCGGGCCATCAATTGGCTCCGATTGTCGAAGGAGCAGACTTCAAACTGATCCCATTATACCGCAAATCGGCCTTCTCTCCCATCGGAATCGTCCCCAATTGCCATGCAGATTTCCTCACTTTCCCTCCCGCTATTCCCCTCTCTTTCGGGGCGGCAAGTTCCTGTTGTTTTACCTTTGGCGTCAGCCGAAGCACGGCCTGACGAGAGTTGCGACATCTCCAAGTGCGGCGAATCTCGGTCCGCCGAGTAAAACAACATCCGTGGAAGATTTTGACGTTTTTTAAAAATGCTACCGATTCAGCGATCACAGGGAGCTGACACCGGCCGGGTTTTTTTTCTCGATGACCGCACTCGATCACGTCATCCTCACCCCCAATGTGCGATGCAAAACCATGCTGAATTGCAAAATGCGGATGCGAGAATCCCAGTTCACGAGCAAACAGATGAGCGTGAGAAGGCCTCCTTGTCGGGG
>CAKZUU010000062.1 GCA_937922175.1 uncultured Gemmataceae bacterium | reverse complement strand
AGATCCCTCACGAAACTCGGCCGGAGCCCACGCGGGGCTGGGCTTGTCGATCGTTCGAGGTTGCGTGGAGCTTTTGAGCGGCATGATCGAAGTGGAGAGCGAGGTCGGTCAAGGGAGTACTTTTCGCGTCAGGATTCCAACGACTCAGAAAACGGACGACGGCCTATGATTTCACCGCGCGGCAAACGTCGAAACGGGAATTGGCTGAAAGAGCCCGATGTACAACTCATGCTTCGAGTCAAGCGTGACGAACCCGGTGCCTTCGGCGAACTGCTCCAAAATTACTGGCCTCGTGTGTTCGGACAGTTCATACGCCAATTGGGAGATCGTCAGGATGCCGAGGATTTAGCACAGGACGTGTTTCTCCGCGTTTACCGGAACCGGCGACGGTACACGCCCCGAGCCAGTTTCTCCACATGGTTGTTTCACATCGCACGGAACGTAGCCCGGAACGCCATTCGCACCCGGAAGCGCCGGCCCGCCGTTTCCCTCAGCCAAGTGGGCATATGGCGCGAGGACACGTTTGTCGACGAGCACGTTCTCATGCATCGCGGCGAGTCGCCAACGGCGCCTCTCGAGCGGGAGGAGGCTGCCTGTGTCGTTCGCCGGGCGATCAGTCGATTGGCCGACCGTCAGCGAGCTGCCCTCGAACTGCAATTTCGAGATCGGACCTACTCGGAAATCGCGGACGAATTGGACATGACGCCGAAAGCCGCCAAAAGTCTCTTGTATCGCGCCCGATTGCAACTGCGGGACACGTTGCACCCTTTGATGGTGAGCGAGGTCATGTAGCCCGAACGGCGCTCACCCGCTAGAATCTCGGCGAAGGATCGCCGAGTGTTCCGACGGAGGGTGCCGTCATGGACGGTGTCAGATCGAAGATTTGGCCGATCGCCTTTTTTTTTGTGACGGCCGGTGCGATGTTTTCCGCCTCGGGTTGCAGCGACGACACACCCCCTCCGATTCAGACCCTGCCGAAAAGCACTCGATCCGACGCTCCGCCCCGCGAAGAGACCACCGAACGCCCGACCTCGGAACAGGTGGCCGAGGCCAGGCACGTGTTGGATCGCGCGATTGTCGCTCACGGCGGACCTGTTCGCCTCCAACGGCTGCGTCGCCACATCCAGCAACAAAAAGGCACGTTGATGACCGGCCGATTCGGGGTCGTTCAGGCCGACATGGAGTTGAAACTCGATCTCCCCGATCGCCTGCGCTTCAACGTGAAGGCCGTCACTCCGGAAGGTCAATATCCGATCAGCATCGGCTTCGATCGGGGCCAGTCCTGGATGACCGAAAACTCTGTCGCTCGCGACATTACCCCTGAGGTCGCTCAAAGCCTCAAGGCGGAATTACACTACCGACACCTGCTGACCTTGTTGCCGCTTCTGGAGTCGGAGTTCGTGCTTCGCCCCATCGACGCAGCAAAGTTCGATCAACGAGCAACTCGAGGGATCCGAGTTTCGAGCAAACAGTCGCCTCCTCTCGATCTGTTCTTCGATGCCGAGAACTATCTGCTGGTGCGGACGCTTGGTTGGTTTCTGGAAGGCGGCGTCTGGCAACTGCGTGAGGTGCAATTTCGAGATTTCCACGACGTTGATGGGCTGAAGCTCCCACGGCATTTGATCGACATCCGGGATGGATCTCCCTGGGTCGATTGCACCATCACCTACTCCCTGCCCCCAGCGATCGACGAAGCTGAGTTCAAAAAACCCTGAGAAATCCGCCTAACGCGGGCCGATGTTGATGGGTGGAGTACTCACCGACGAAGGCATCCGTGTCGGCGCGAAGGGTGAACCTTTCAGACCCGGGTTGTTCCGATCGAAAATGAGTTGATTCGGATGCCGCGCGATTTTGTCGGAAAAATCCTTTAAATCCTCGAGAATGAGTTCGAGTTTTGGTAGTAATCGCTGAAACGAGCTGACAGCATTCGTTGTCTGGTGATAGAGCGTGGGATCGGTAAGCAGTTTTTGCACCGTGCCGTCACTCGAGGCGTAGCCGCGGAGAAGGTCGCGGACATCGCGAATCAACAAGCCGAATTGCGCTGTGGTGTAGTTGATATTCTGTTGCAGTTCGCCGGACTTGTCCGCGAAAGGTTCGGTGATCCGACGGAGGTTTTCCAAGGCGGCATCGGCTTTTTGCAAGGTCTCGTTCAATCGCCGAGCCGTCTCGGGGGCATCTTTCAAGAAGATGTCCAGGTTCTCGCTGGCCGATCGAGTATTTTTCAGGGTGTCGCTAAACAGCCGGAGGTTCTCGTCACTCAAAAGGGTATTGGTTTGCCGTAGTAACGTCGTCACCGATTGACGATTTTCCGGCCCGACGAGGTCCGCCGTTCCCCGTAATATCTCTTGCAGCAATCGCTGGTTGTCATCACTCAGGATTTGCCGAATCGACGTCAACGCGGCATTGAGACTTTCGACAATCTTCGTAAACTCTTTCTCGTTGGTCATCAGAATCACGTTCAACCGTTCGCCCGCCTTGGTCCAATTGTCGAGGGCCGTTTTCACCCGTTCGTTGGTCTCCATCAACGAAGGGATGTTGGCTCGAGCCAGGTCCGACAGCCGACGAATGCTGTCGTTGGTCTGTCGAATTTCCGGGATGGCTTCGCGAACCGTCTGCGAGAGCACCTCGTATTCCTTTAACGTCCGATCCACCTGCGGCGCGACAGCGGTGAATTTTTCGATCGACTCGCGAATCCGATCGAGCGTCTCCTGAGCGGATCGGCCGAGGTCTTGCACATTGGTCACCGCTTGGCGTGTGTCGAGCGGTCCGCGCCCGACCAAGGGTTGTCCTCCGCGACGCGGATTCGTTTCTTCGGGTGTGATTGGCTCGCGATTCGGTTCTTTCTGGTCCGTGACGAGATCCACCGAAGCATCGCCGGTCAGCAATGACTGCGAAATCGCCGGGAACTCGTTCCGTCGAGGAGGATAGCGGCGGTCGATGTCCAATTCCACGATGACATTTCCCTCAGGCGTCAGTTCGACTCGACTGACTTCACCAATCTTCACCCCGCTCCGCCGAACCGGGGTGCCCGGCTGCATGTTCGGCGCATTGCTGAAGGTCGCCACGAATCGGTCGCGATTCGTCAAGAAGTCAGATCGTTTCGCGAAAAGAATGATCAGCGTCCCCAACGTCACCATGGAGGCGAGGACAAACAAGCCCACGCGGATTCGTTGTGCCCGTTCGTTCATGACCCAACCTCCCTGCCCTAGCCAACGTCAGTCTTCGGCGGCTCGCTCGTGGGGACGTCGATACTGCGACAGCTCCCGCAACGATGACATGGAATCGCCGGTTGGTTCTCCCGATAGAGAGAGTTCCGGCATCCATTCCGCCTGGCTCTTGGCATCTCCCTCGACGAACGATTTCACCCGCGGATCTGAACACAGCGACAATTGCTTCGGGGTCCCTTCAAAGATGATTTGAGGCTCCGTCGGACGCAACCGTCCCAAGGGGTACAACATGATGACCCGATCGGCGACCCGACGGACCGTGTGCATATCGTGCGTAACGACCACACTGGTCATCGGCGAACGTCGGCGCGCCCGAATGATCAATTCGTTGATGACGTCGCTCATCACCGGATCCAAGCCCGTGGTCGGCTCATCGTACAGCATCAACTCGGGGTTCAAAGCCAACGCTCGAGCCAGTCCCACCCGCTTCCGCATGCCTCCCGAGAGTTCCGCGGGCATCTTGGCCTCGACCGTCTCTGGCAGCCCCACTTCGCGGAGATGCTGACGGACTCGGCCTGCGACGTCGTCTTCCGGCACACCGATGGCGCGCATGCCGAACGCCACATTATCGAATACCGTCAGGGAATCGAATAGCGCCGCCCCTTGGAAGAGAAAGCCAATCCGCAAACGCTCTCGTGCCAACTCCTGCTCACCCAATTCCGTGAGGACTCGCCCGTCGAAGGTAACCCGTCCGAGCGTGGGTCGAAGTAGTCCGACGATTAATTTGAGAGTCACGGTCTTGCCACAACCGCTCTCGCCGATGATGACCACCGTCTCGCCCCGCGGGATGCGAAACGACACGTCTCGGAGCACCTCTTGTCGGCCGAATCGAACGTTGACCGAATCAAAAATCACCAAATCGTCGGCGAAACCAGGCATGATCGTCACCAACGCCCCCATTGGGCCCAGGCATCTCCTAGTTTGTTCAGGACCAGGGCTAAGAAGAAGTCAGCAACGAGGATGGCGACGAAAGAAAGGACAAACGACTCCGTTGCCGCCCGACCGACCCCTTCGGCCCCGGCCCGACTGCGGAACCCCCGATGACAAGAAATCAACGCGATCAGACTGCCGAAGACAAAGGCCTTAACCAGACCGGTAAACAGGTCGAACATCTGAACGAAATCACGACTGTGCCGCCAATAATCGTGAGCTTCGACGCCGTAGACCTCGACGCAGATCAAGGCGGCTCCGAAGACGCCGCCCAGATCCGCCATCAACGTCAGCATCGGGATCATGCACATGCAAGCAATCAATCGCGGGACAACCAGATAATGGATTGGGTTGGCCCCCAGGCAGGCCAATGCGTCGATCTGCTCGCTGACGCGCATCGTTCCTGTCTCGGCCGCCATCGAACTGCCCACCCGACCGGCCAACATGATCGCCGCGAGCACCGGACCCAGTTCGCGAATCACCGAGGCATTGATCAGAGACCCGGACCAGGTCGTGAATCCGAATTTTTTGAATTGCCCGTAACTGTGAACGGCCAACACCATGCCAATGAAAAAACCCGTCACCACGACCACACCGGCGCTTTGCTGACCGACGGTGACGAGGACGGGGGTCAGCGTTCGCGGATAGGGTCGGCGGGTTACGAGCCAACGGAGAGTGCTCAGGGAGAACAAAACCCAGTCGCCCAGACCGACCAGTGCGTTGACCACCCAGTCTTCGATCAACCGAACGACCGCCCGCACCGTTGCCCCCTTGGCCAACATGTTCCGCCTCCTTGCGGCCGCCTGACTGTGTTGATTCCATCGGAGTCGAAGGAAGACCTGGACGATTCGGGAAAACTGCTTCCCCCGGGTTTTTGCCGCTGATGCTTGGCACATTCGCTAAGGCAGATACAGGCGGCAAATTCGGACGGGAAACCCCTGACGCCATTCCACCCAGGCCGCCTCTCGCGCATCCCAGGAATAACCCGAAAAACCCTCCTCGGGCGGTACCATTCGGACCGCCACGTGCGGGTGAATCAAGGCGGATTGCAACCGTGGTCGACGGCGAATCGCCGCTTGTCGCCGGACCATCCACAATTCCATCTGCCCGATCGTCGCGAACAACAAGGCGATAAAAGGCAATTGGACCACGCGGTTCAGCAAGCCGAAAGCGCCAATCAACACCGCCACGAATAGGCCGGCATAAACCGCGACACGAGTCGCCGCGACACGGTCCAGAAAGAGCGAGAGAAAAGCCCGAAAGACCCGACCCCCATCCGACGGGAATGCCGGCAAAAGATTGAAGCAGGCCATCGCCACGTTCGCGATTGTCAGCGCCCAAGCGTAATCGGTCCAACGTTGAAACAAGGGAGGATTGCCCTGGACCGTGGCGAAAGGCACGGCTCGCAGAGCGATCAGAACCAACGCCATCGGTATGGCAAACAGAAAATTGGTCGCGGGACCAGCGAGAGCGATCACGATCTCCTGCGCGGGTTTCTCGGGCAGCGACTCCATGCGGGCGATGCCACCGATCGGAGTCAAAATGATGTCTCGCGTCTTCACTCCGTAGAAACGTGCCATCAGAGCATGCCCGTATTCATGAATCAAGACGCCCTGAGCATAAAAAAGGAGCACCAAGACGACCGCTTGAACGGCCAATGGCCAACCATGCGGCAAACTTACCAGCGCCAAGCCGATCGGTAACGCCCAGAAACTCCAGTGGATCCGAACATCGATGCCCAGAACCCGCCCGACTTTGACACAATGAAAGACCCATTGACCGAGTAAACGCAGTCGTTTCACGAATCAGCTCCGAGTCAGCAGGAAGCACTGTCCCATTCTACACGACGAAATAGGCCGCTACCGCCCGCAGAATTTGACAGTCCGGCAGAATCATCGCAGAATTGCGCAACTGAGGGCTGCCTCGTCATCGCGCCGATTCGACAACCTCACCGTGAGAGGCCGCCGTTCCGCGACACTCTACAGGCCGGGTCGTTATGCTCGGATCCGTCTTCCTGAAGCAGTACCGTGCCGTCAGCTTTCTCGGGCGGGGAGGCATGGGCGAGGTGTATCTCGCTCGACACGTATCCCGGGCCGAGATCGCCGTGGTGAAATTGATTAGCAAGGAGATTGCCAAGGATCCCGCTTTCCGACCTTTCTTCGACCGCGAGACAGAGTCTCTCGCCTCCTTGAAGCACCCGAACATTGTTGAGTTGTACGGGTCGGATTTCAATGACCCGAACGGCCCCTGTCTGGTCATGGAGTTCATCCCGGGGATAACGTTGGAGAAGTTGCTCGAGCGGCACCAACGCTTGCCCATCGAAAGGGTGTTTCGCCTCCTTGTCCCATTGTGTCGAGCGCTAAACTACGGCCACGCCCGGCAGATCATCCATCGCGATCTGAAGCCGGCGAATTTAATGGTCACCAATCCCGATTCGGAGAAGGAATCGCTGAAGGTCATGGACTTTGGCCTGGCCCAATTGAACTCAAAACCGCACATTTCTCTTGACAAACTCCGCGGTGTGCATCAGGTCACGGCTTGTGGAACTCCGGCTTATGTTGCTCCCGAGGTCTTGCGCGGCGATCCCATCGATCACCGTTCGGACCTTTACGCCGTCGGAGTGATTCTCTTTGAACTCCTCACGGGCGTTCCACCGTTCAACCACACGGACGTGGATGCAGTCTTCGAGGCTCATTTGCAGCAGGACCCACCGCGCCTGAACGATGCGTCACCGGACATCGCCGTTCCGCACCGACTCGAATCTCTGATCCGCCAATGTTTGGAAAAATACCCTGCGGAACGACCGCAATCCGCAGGTGAGATTGCCATCGAGTTTGCCCGGGCCGCGGGTCTTCCCTCGCCGGAAAAGGAATTCTCACCGGAGGAGAACGACATGCTGCAAACGATTCACATGTCACCTCGGCTGTTGCCTCCGGAGCTCATAGCCAACCCCAAAAATGCGGTGGTCAAGTCGTTTGATGCGTATATGCCCGAGCCCATCGCGGTCACGAAACTCCGCGGGTTCATCCAGGATTTCGATGGTGAGGTCATCGAGAGCGAACCTGGAAAAATTCGAGCCTACTTCGGAGCCTCATCATCGCCCCCTCCGACACCATCGGGGCGTGGCCTTCTCGGTTGGTTCAGTTCCAAAGTTCGTGCCTTGCCGGTATTCGCGGGGAGTCGTCCTGATCCGATTGAGATGGTCCTCTACCTTGATCGGAAATTACATTCCAACTCTCTTGAACTGACCGTGGTTTTGAAGCCTTTTGACGGTCA
>CAKZUU010000061.1 GCA_937922175.1 uncultured Gemmataceae bacterium | reverse complement strand
AGAGGGCACGGGAGCAAGTTCGGATGCTCGATACGCTTTACAAGAACGCGGTCGTGTCCATTACGAAGAACTACGTGAATCAGCAGGCGGACGTCCCGGCGGCGGCGGTGGCCAAGGATGTGTTCAAAGCCATGAAGGATGGCCATTACCACAACGCACGGCTGATCGATGTTACGGGACGGCCGAAAAATAAAGAAAACATTGCGAGAACCGATTTCGAGAAGGCCGCCGTCGAAGCCATCCGCTCGGGCAAGGAGTATGTGGAGGAAATCGCTTTCGTTGACGGCCGGCCGATCCTTCGTGCTGCAACCGTCGTCCCAGCCGTCATGGAACAATGCATTATTTGTCATGGCAAGCGGGAAAAGAACCTGCTCGGAACAATTATCTACGAATTGCCGATCAAGTAATGCGAGGAATTCGCGCCGTGGTTCGGGGAGGACGGCTGTTTCGTCCTTCGTCGTCCTCCCTTTTTCTCACCAGCCTTCTTGAAAGCGAGCGTTCGACTTTCCCATGAGAGCGGCAAGGATCAACTCGACGCACACCTCGCTACCCAGCGAGCTGGAATTCAAAATGATGTCAAACGCGGTCAGATCACCCTCGGCCCGAAAGTGTCGTTGGAGGAATTCGAGTCGTTGGGCATCACGGGCTGCCACCTCGCACTGGGCTTCCTCAAAAGTGAGTCGGAGGGTTTGGCGTATGTAGGCGATGCGATCATCCCGGGGCGCGATCAGCTTGACGTGGAGAGTCGAATCACGAGGCAGGAGAAAGCCGGCACCACGACCGACAAAGACGACCTCACCACGGGCGGCCAAAGCGAGGATTAACCGAGCGATGGGTTCATAATCGGAATCGACTTGGACCGAACGGCTTCGGGCCAAACATTGGAGCTGTTCGTCGATCCACAGGGAAGTCTCCGCGGGAAGC
This sequence comes from uncultured Gemmataceae bacterium, assembly GCA_937922175.1. Lineage (GTDB taxonomy): Bacteria > Planctomycetota > Planctomycetia > Gemmatales > Gemmataceae > CAKZUU01. Next base: position 4,084 of record CAKZUU010000061.1, on the reverse strand, counting down.
TCGGCCAGGAGACTGGAAACGGCGGCGGGATCCTGAGCCGTGTAACCGAGCATTTCGTGGTCGCACACCAACCAACCGCTTCGTTCACCGATCCGCCGAGCAATCGCGGTGCCCCGAGCCCCTGCCTCCCGGCTGATAGCGATGGAGGGTGCCAAGGGCAGTGTACCGGCCCCTCGTCGCTCTTCATTTCCGGCGAAGCCGTGGAGTGGTCCTGCCGGTACTTCGGGACCGGTGGTCTCAGGTTGATCGGGCTTGCTCATCACTCGTCTTCGTATTCATGGCGCGAGAAGATCCACATGCCGACGAGCGTCAACACAACGGTGCTCGTCAGGAGGACCGCCCATGCCACCGTCGGGCGGACAGGAGCATAGACCGTCAGGGCATCCGGGGTGATATTCATACCCTCGGTTGCGGCGTACATCAACGACCGAATGTAAAAACTGATACTCAAACGCTTCAGATCGCCGGGTAAATCGCCCACCAGCGTCTCGAAGAAGAACGAATAGAGCAAAGCGACAATAGCGGGTCGGCGAAAGAGAGCCGCTGTCAAGTGGAACAAGGCCGAGAAAGCGAGCGTTCCTGCGACGACGGCGGGCCAATACGTCCGAAAGGCGAATCGGCCCGGTTCGCCTCCCGCGTAGCAGATGGCGGCGAACCCGCCAATGTTCAAGCCGAGGCACCACGGCAACGCAGCAACCCATTTCCCCAGGTAAATCGACCAGCGGGGAAGCGGGCGGGTGAATAGCCAGATCAGCGTGCGTTGCTCCCGTTCTTGGCCGATCGCATCGGTGGCGAAGCTCAAAGTCAGGATGGGCAGCAAGAACGCCTGAAACGTCGAAAAGACGATCCAGCGGGAGAGCATCAGAAAGCCCGAATTCTCCACAGCCGCCCCGACGGAACCAATGATGCCCCAATGCAGCGCCGAGGCCGGCGGGGCTCGGCAGATGATCGCCTGCTGTTGCGTCAGTCGAACCAAATGAGTGTTGAGGTTTTCGCCGTAAGGTCGCGCTCGGAGCCGACCGAAATTCCATCGGCCGAAGTAACTATTCACGCCGACAAACAACGTGACCATCACCAGCAGGCCCACGGCGATCCCCACCATTTGCCGCAGCCTGGCCTGCCGACGCACACTCAAGATGACGAGTGTGGGCCAAGCTCGCCACGGACTCGGGTTCGATCTTATGAAGGTTGGCACGTCCACGATGTATGTTGATACAGATTTTCGGTGCCATCGCGAGAGGGAATTTCCTGCTGATGATCGCGATGGTGCGAGTCGATTCGGTAACGCGTTGAAGCGCCGGGTGTGAGATTCGATTGTGGGGCGGGAACGAGAAGTGCAAAAGGAGAGGGAAGTGCCGAAGGTGGGAGTTGAACCCACACACCCTTGCGGGTAACGGATTTTGAGTCCGTCGCGTCTGCCATTCCGCCACTTCGGCGAGACACACTTCAAGTTTACCGGCTCGGGGCGATGAATCAAGGTGGGGCCGCGTCACTCGACGTTGTCGGCCTGGTCGAGTTCGCAGATCATGGCCACACGCCACGGGCCGGCACTGTTGCCCCGGAGATCGCAGCGAGTGACGGTCGCACGGGCGCCGCTTTTGACATCAACGGCCACGCCCGCATTGTCGCTGAACTGCGATTTTCTCGCGACCACCCGGCCGGCGACGACCAAGCCACATTGGCCGTTGGAAAGGACCTGGCAACTCTCCAAAGTCACACTGCCGCCGCGGAACACTGCCACACCGTGCCCGCCGTTGTCGTAAATCTTGCATCGTTTCAAGAGAGTTTCGCCCCCGTCGCTGACGGTAACGCCGGCGCCTTGATGACTGAAGATGTCGCATGCCTCGAAGGTTCCGCGGCCGCGATCGTACACAAATACGCCGGTGTCGGGGCTACCGAAGATCTGACATCGTTTGAACGTGGGGTCTGCCCCGTCGTGGACAGCGACGGCGGCCAATGCCTCGGACTGGACGAGACAATCTTTGATAGTGGGCCGGCCCTCGGCGACTTCGATGGCATAGCAGTCCGTCGTTTGGCTGCCGCGACGTGCACGGATGGTCAGACCCCGCAGCAACACGGGCTTGTTCGTCGCGATTTGCACGGCGTGATCGTCCCGCACCGAGATGATGACATCTTCCGGTCGCCCGTCCCCGATGATTTCCATCGCCCGATCCAACCGCAGCGGTTCGCGATATTTCCCGGGATGAACGACGATGCGAGCCCCCGCCGGTGCATTCGAGACCGCTTCCGCCAACGATTCGTAATGACCCCGACCTTGAGAAGCCACGACAAAGGTCAGACGATCGGAGTCTGCCAAGGGGAAATGTCGGCTCTGCGGACCGACGACGGCCAAGATTTGTTGGGCGGTGGGGCGGGCTCCGGGATCTCGCTGGAGACATCGCGTCACCAGACCACGCCACGGGTCGCGGAGATACTCGGGGATCGTCGGTTCTTCCGTCCGCAATCGCTCGACGAATTCTTCACGAGACTCGGCTTCATAAGCGTATTTGCCGGTGAAATACCACAAAATGGTCGCACCGAGGGAATACACGTCGGCGGCGGGGGAAAAATCGTGTCGGAGCACTTCCGGGGCCATGTAGGTCAAGCTGCCGTGAGTCGGACCCGTCGGTTTGCTTCGGGTGGATTTCAGCAAGCCGAGATCGCCCAGTTTCCAACGCCCACGAACTCGAATGATGTTTGCTGGCTTGACATCCGCGTGAATGGCACCGGCCGAGTGGATGTGCGACAACGCTAACGTAATGCCGTGGATCAACTCGCGAAACTCATCCTCGGAGAGTCGCTCCTGATTGCGGACCGCATCAGCCAAGGTGGTGTCACCCAGCTCGGTGGCCAAGAAGATCGAGCCGGTCATGGGTCCTTCGCGGATCTCTCCCGAGGATCGATAAACGATGATATAGTCGTGGTGCAATTGGGCCAGACCCAAGATTTCGCGCATCACACTGCGACGTTGTTCGGCGCTCTCTGGGGTGATGATTTTGACGGCGACTTGGGAGATGATGCGACCTAAGGTGAATTCGTCGGCGGCGAAGACGGCCCCGAAAGAGCCACGTCCAATAAACTCGCGGAGGCGATATCGGCCGTCAATGATCTGTCCAAGAAGATGATGGGGAGACGACATGCCCAGGCTCATTCCGCAGATCAACCGGACACGCTGCCTTGAACCTGACGGCAACGAAGGCAGCTACTTCCAGCATCGTAGCGGAACGGCGAGCAGCTTACCAGAGGGAACGGTATCATTGTTTCATCATTTTTCTTGACACATCGCCTTACCATTCATACACTTATAAATTGTCGGCTGGAGCCGGTTCCACCCACCACCGTTCGGGGAACGAAGGAGAGGATGCGGTGACTAAGAAAGAGATCGTTAAACAGATTGCCGAGCGCGCTAACCTGCCTCAGCTCAAAACGAAGCAAATTGTGCAGTGGACGTTCGACGCCATCATTGAAACGCTTGTCACCGAGAAGCGGATCGAATTGCGTAACTTCGGAGTGTTCGAGGTCAAGCAGCGAAAAGCGCGAAAAGCGCGGAACCCACGGACCGACGAACAAGTTTTCGTTGGACCGAAAAACGTCGTCGTCTTTCAGCCGGGCAAGGAGATGGAACTGCGAGTTCGGCAGATGCCGTTGGTCGAAAATCGACCCCGAAAAGCGCGCCGTACTCGCTCGGCATCCACTGGGGCGACCATCTCAGCCGCCGAACTGCCCGCGTCCGAACCGTCGGAATCGCCCTCCGCAACGCCTCGCTTGGGAATGACCTCGGCTCCGACAGCCGCGAGTTCCTCGCCCACGACCCCGCAGCCGGTGGGCGGCTAAGTCGCCTCCCGGTCACGGAACGCGAGGCCGGAAGGGAATCTGGCCTTGGGACTCAAGTCGGGGGCCGATTTTGCCGATCATTCCGAAGGAAGCGATTGGATCGGCCAGTTGAGCCGGGGACCATCGGCCGGGCGTCGGGGGGCGTCAGGCGGGGCACGCTCAGTCTGCGGCAGGGAGGCTAGACATGGGTCGGCTGCTGTTGCTCGGGGTCGTCGCAGGAATGGCATTGACCAGTGCCGGTTGCCTGTTC
>CAKZUU010000060.1 GCA_937922175.1 uncultured Gemmataceae bacterium | reverse complement strand
GCCGTAATCTTCGCTCGGAAATGGTCCACGGCTCGGTCCACATCGTCGCCCAGCAAGGCCCCCAAATACACGTCCACGTCGAAATACACGGCATCGAACGGCGCGTGACCAGGATATTGCAGCGCCGGCGACAGCCGCTTCCCGTAGGCGCACAATTCCCGTGCCCGCCGCAGATCATTCGCGTCGGTCAGATCAATACTCATTTGCACCACGCTGGACAGATGTGAGATGTCCACATAGTACGCGTCGTCGGCAAAAAGCCAGTCTCGTCCCTCGATCATCTCGGCGAGGCTCTTCGCCGAGGGAGCAAAGCCTTGCTGCTGTTCGATCGCGGCGCGCAATCGCTCCGATAATTGGTCGTGCAGCGCCCGAACAAGTCGGGCAATGCAATGGTTCTTGACTTCGGGCAAGTGTTGCGGAGAAAACCCCCCGCTCAGGAAGGTGATCGCCGAGCAGATCCCGTAACGATCCAGTAACAGATCGAATCCTCTCTTGGGATTCAAACCATGATGAAAAGCGATTTCAATGATTGGCTGCAAATCGACGTCGTCGCCCGGGCAATACGACTCCAACGCCGAGGCCACGGCTTTTTCCTCGCCGATCATGCGAAGATATTCGTAGGCGGCAGGCAAATTCTGGGCCGCCAAGAATAATCCGCCCACTTCCCGGCACGCCTCGCGGATGGCGCTTTCGTACTCCTCTTGTTGCGCCTCATTCATGTCCGAAACGCCCGCTGTCGGGATGGGATTCAACCCCATCGCCGCCCGCTTTTTCAATAGCAGAGCGTAAAATAGCTTCCCATATTGGCCACTCGACCGCAACTCCTGGCACAGAAACGACACCGCCTCGTCGACGCCGGCCCCCTCTAGGACCTGACGCAATCGATCATACAAGGCCGAATCCTCAGCAGGCGCTGCCGTGGCTTCCATAATCTCTCCTTGGGTAGGCTGCCGTCATTCTATGAACCCTCGGACCGTCATCCGATCCACCCCTCGCCCGACATTCAAGACAAATTGGTCCCCTTGGGCTTGGGATCGAGCGGGTTAAATTCCCTCCTCACACCACTTTGTTGACTTTCTCGTCACCGTTCAGGCAATGGCATAGAATATGCACTCCACGCCGGACACGGTTCTCACAGGCCACGCTGATGCGGGTAAGGGTTTCCAGTATCGACACGATCCAGCTGCGGCACATCGTGGTGTCGCTGACCTTGTTCGCGCACCTGATGTCCACGTTCGGTTTTCCCATTTGGGTGCCGATCGTCGGCCCACGCAAGAGCCGGTCGATCCCGTTCCCGTGCCAAAATCGACCTTGCGGCTGCCAATCGGCCGAGCAGTGCTGGAGCGGAGATTGCTGTTGCTTCACGATGGAAGAGAAATTGGCCTGGGCCAGGGAGCGCGGGATCGAACCTCCTCCAAGGGTTCACGCTCGGCCGCAGAAAGCTGCGACCGTCTCCGCCGGTTCCAAAACGAACCCCTCTTGCTGCTGTGAGCCATCGCCCGATGTGAACTGTCGTGCGAAACAGTGTGATGAGGAGTTCCAGCGCGTTTCCTGTTCCTCTTGCGGGACGAATAGTTCCTCATCATGTCGTGAAACAACAAATTCCCCTCGAGTTCTCGCATCTGAGACCAGGCATTCTCAATCTCAAGAATCATGCTGCTCGACAAAGCAGGATCGCCGCCGCACCTGCTCATGTGATCTTACCTCGAAAGATGACTCTGCCGAGGACAAGTCCGATGCGAGAATCACGACAGATTCAGACCCTGCAAGAGACGACGACCGTCCGCGAATCCGTTGGGTTCTCGGCATAATGGCGAAGAAATGTTGCCATCACGGGCCATCGGCTCTGATCTTAACGCCGACGATGATGACGGCTCGTGTCGTCCCGCACATCATTCATCCACGTACCTTGGTCGGATGGATTGCTCTACACTCCGATCGCGCCTCCTCTCTTCACCACACCCCACCAGAACCGCCACCCAAGGCTGCTCTCGTTTTCCTGACTCGCTGATGAGGCGGAACACGACCACTGGAGCGCCAAAACGATGGGCGGCCCGAATGGCTGCTCTATCGGCTCTATAGAACGCCTTACGAAATCTATCATGGGCGGCGCATTCAGTGATCCGCAGCCCGCAGCAGAGAAGGAAAATCTAACTTGAGAACGGCAAACTCCTCAATGTTTGCTTAAGCAATCGTGAGGAGCGGCGGAAGAGACCTCGTCTGCTATCGTCGGCGGAAAGAGGTGAGTGGTCTGTTGTCGTCGATTGTTAGAAACAATGTTTGATTTGAGATCAATTGAGTAGGGAGTTGCAATGAAAAAGCCCAATCGTCTTGCCTTTACTCTGATCGAATTGTTGGTAGTGATTGCGATCATTGCCATCTTGATTGGACTGTTATTGCCCGCGGTGCAGAAGGTTCGCGAAGCCGCGGCGCGAATGAAATGTAGCAACAATATCAAACAAATTGTGCTGGCCATGCACAATTTTGAAAGCGCTTACGGTCATCTACCCGGAACCGAGAATTTGACCGGATCCATCGCGGGGAACTTCTCGATTCAGGCACGTCTGCTGCCCTATGTGGAACAGGAAAACCTCCGCAACCTGCTTCGTTTCGATATCAGCCTGACCATTGGGTGCTGCCCCGGAGATCTGCGGGAACCGTTTATTCTTCCGGCGGCGACAAATTTGCCCATCTTCCGCTGCCCGAGCGACAGCGGCAGCGAGACTTTTGTCGTTCGATCAGGGACATCGGGCGGCGCGACCGGTCGCGATTTTATTTACGCCCCGACGAATTATCACATCAACCACGGCACGGCGTTGGGTACTCAATACGATACCCGAGTCAAAACCGATGGGATTGCCTGGATCAATTCGCGGGTCCGATTGACAGATATCAAGGATGGTACCAGTACGACTGCGGCAGTTGGCGAGTCCTTGGTGGGGGTCCCTCAGCAAAACGCGCCAGCACCGACAACGGATGATGAACGCAAACGGACGATGTTCAA
>CAKZUU010000059.1 GCA_937922175.1 uncultured Gemmataceae bacterium | reverse complement strand
CAACTCGGCCGATCCGCTCACGAAATCGGCGTGAACGTGCGTTTCCAACACGTGGGTGATTCGTAAACCTTGTTCCTTCGCCACTCGGAGGAAGTCATCGATGTCGCGGGTCGGATCGACGACCGCCGCCTGTTTGGTCTTCTCGTCGGCCACCAGATACGAGAAAATCGCCAATCCGGGGATGAATCGTTGGTAGAAAAACATCGCCTTCTCCTCGAACGAGACAGTCAGTACACCGATCTGCCCACCACGAATAGGGCGACGGCAACGATGACGACCGCAAAAAGCCGTTGCAATCTCGGACCCGAGAAGCGTCGGCTCAACCGCGTGCCGAAGACCATGCCGACGACTCCGCCGGTCACGAACAAGAACGTCAGCTCCAAACCCAAAGGACGTCCGGTCAGCAAGTACGATGCCAGACCCGAGGCACTAATCAAAGCGATCACCAACAACGAAGTGGCGACTGCTCGATGAACGGGCAATCCACCGGCCAGCACCAGCCCCGGCACGATCAAGAAGCCGCCGCCCACGCCGAACAGTCCCGAGAGGACCCCCGTGACGAAGCCGACGACTCCCAGACCAGCCAACTGGCGAACGCTCAGCGACGAGGGGGATCCCGGAGCGAGAGAGGCCGATGCTTGTCGTCCTGCCTTTTGCCACAAACGGATCGCCACGACGATCATCAGTCCTGCGAAGAGCAACAACAGCAGCCACTCCGACAGGAAATGATTCAGCCAGGTTCCGATGGGGGCGCCGAGCATGCCCGCGATGGCAAAGAGCAAACCGACCGGCACGTTGACTTCACCCGCTCGCAAACGGCCCAATCCGCCCAGCAACGCCGTTGTGCCGACCGCCGCGAGAGAGATGCCAATGGCCTCACGCGGGGGAACCGATAACCCGTAGACGAGCATCGGCACCGCGAAGATCGAGCCGCCGCCGCCGGTCAAGCCCAAGGCGAAGCCGATCACCGCACCGAAAATCAGGCTCAATACAAAATGCACAAGCCGCCCGCCTTTGCTACGGTTCTTTGCTGTTGCTCCTTCGATCCCCAAGACGGTGAAAAGTTACACTTCGACAACCGCGAAATGAGACACGGTTTTTTTCGTCGTCGATTGGGACGCCGGGAATGAGCGGCCTGAGCCATCGCCTCTCGCCCCGACCGAGGGAGGCACGATCCGGAGACTCCGAAGCGTCATACTTCCGAGTTGGGGAACTTCGCCTTCCAACGCTCACGCAGCGCACGGCGAAAGCGCTCTTGAAATTCCGGGGGCATCGGGTGAAGTTCACCCGCCCGATAGAGCTGAATCGTCTGACGGATGTTGTCCACCACGATTTGGCACGGCTGGCACCCGGCGAGATGCTCGGCGAATTCCCGGCAGAGAGCCAGAACCGTCTCGTCATCGACGTATTCATTCAACGCGCGGAGGAGTTCGTCGCAATTCATTGCCGAGGCCTTGTCGCAATGTTATGTTGTTTGATCCAGACGGCTGCCATCGGGTTACACTTTGTTTCCCTCGGCGGGCGGAGGCGGATGGCTGTGTTCCGGAATCGCTCGACGGGACTCATCGCCCAAGACGCGAGTCAGCCGCTCCCGCAATTGCAATCGAGCACGCAACAGTCGGACCTTGACATTGGCTTCGCTTAATCCGAGAAGTTCCGCCGTTTCCCGCACGCTCAAACCTTCGACATCTCGAAGCAGGAAGACTAGACGATATTTTTCGTCCAACTCGATCAATGCCTCGTCGATCAGGCGGCGAATTTCCGTCCGCTCGGCGAGGTCGGCGGGAGTCTCCCGCCAGGGAGCGATGACTTCAGGATGCGGCAGGGAAGAGGCGATCTCGTTGTCACCTCCCCGACCCGACTCCCAAGAGGTCACCATCATTCCGCGTCGCCGGCGCAGCAGTTTCAGAGCGTGATTGGCAGCGATGCGCAACACCCAGGCGGCCACGGTCGCTTCGCCGCGATATTGTTCCAAATGTTCGATGACGCTCAGAAAGGTCTGTTGCGTCACGTCCTCGGCGTCGTGACTTTGTCGCAGCATCCGCCACGCCAATCGGTACACCCGAGGTTCCAATTCCTGAACGAGCATTTCAAAGGCGGTAAAATCCCCGGTTCGGGCTTTCTCGATCAACCAGCGCTGACGCTGATCACCGGTTGCCGGCTGGTCGTCGACCGACGAATCGACCGCTCGTGGGGTGTCGGTCATCATGCTCCCTGAAACCGCAGGCTCTCCGCTCCCCTTCGGCGCCCTTGGTTGTCGTTTCTCACCTCAATCCTCGCCACGGACGGACTCGACGCTTTTCTACCAAAACCCTCCCGATCCGTCTCTCAAGTCTCGGCCCTCGGTCCGGACCGCCGGGTGTCGTTGATTGTGGGTCGGCCGGTAAAATGTGCTGGGCGTCTGGTCTCAGGAGCTTGGCATGGCACGTGTGGTCTTGGCGATGAGTGGAGGGGTGGACAGTTCGGTGTCCGCCTACCTGCTCCGCGAGCAAGGGTACGACGTGATCGGCGTTTTCATGCGCACCGGTGTGCATGCTCCTGACGATGGTCGCGCAGCCAACAAAAAAGGCTGCTGCTCGGCAGTCGATGCAGGAGATGGCCGACGCATCGCGGAACGGCTCGGCATCCCGTTTTAT
>CAKZUU010000058.1 GCA_937922175.1 uncultured Gemmataceae bacterium | reverse complement strand
CGATCCGTTCGCCGCTCTCGAACAACTGATCGACTTAGGTTTTCGTCGAGTCATGACGAGCGGTCAAGAGGCGTCAGCCTACGACGGTATTTGGCGAATTGCCTCGCTGTTGGATGAGGCGGACGGCCGCATCGAAATCCTACCTGCCGGGGGCATCAACCGCCATAACGTCGCCGACATCGTGACGCGAACCTGTTGCGACCAGATTCACTGTGGGCTCCGCAAACCCTTCGTGGATCTGTCGGCGACGAGGCACCCAAAGGTGCGCTTTACCTCGGCCTCGCGACGGGTCGAATCCGAGTACGACGGAACCGATGAAACGGCGGTGGCATATCTGCGCTCGATGCTGAACAAAGCGGTGATCTGAGTATTGGTTGTCACGAATCGAGGAACCTGCCAACCGCTGACTCGAGTCAGCAGTTGACCGTGGCCAATCCTCACTCGCCGAGCCACCAGCGGCGTTTCACCCGCGGGCCGTAGCTCAGCCCGAACTCTTTCAACCCCGTCTCGGTCGCTACTTGCACCGCTTGTTCCGCGGAGTCGGTCAGTGTGATCCGGTCGAGGTCTCGAGCATCGATCGTGCGCTCGCGTAACAAGCGATCGCGTAAGAACTGCATCATCGGCTTCCAGTATTCGACTCCCATGAGGATCAGCGGGAAGTTCTGGATTTTTTCCGTTTGGATCAGAGTCGCGGTGGAAAAAATCTCGTCCAAGGTGCCGAACCCGCCGGGCAGGTAAATGAACGCGTAGGAGTATTTGACTAAGAGCAGTTTGCGGATGCCGAAGTCCCGAACCGTCACCCAATGATCGAGATAGGGGTTGGGTTTCTGTTCGTGAGGCAATTCGATGTTGCAGCCGACCGACAGGCCGCCGGCCTCCCGAGCCCCCCGATTGGCAGCTTCCATGATGCCGGGGCCGCCGCCGGTCATCACGGTGAAACCGGCTTTGGCCAGCCGATAACCGACCTCCCGTGCGAGTTGATAATGGGCCTGTTTTTCGGTAAAGCGAGCCGACCCAAAGACGGTCACACACGGACCGACAAAATGCAATTTGCGAAAACCTTGAATAATGTCCCAAAACAGACGAAGCGCGTGCACCAACTCTTGGAAGCGCGGTTGAGGCCCGCGGAGGAAGAGTCGCTCGTCGGTTGGAGGTGGGCCCACTCCCCATTCCATCGGCGCTTGCGCTTCTTCTAACGGAAGAGACGAAAGGGACGGCGGTCTTGAGTCAACGGACATCGATCGCTTCTCACAAAACGAGGCACGATGACCAAAACAACGGCGAGCGTGTCACGCTCCCGGCGAGCCAGAAGTTTGTCTTGCCGTTGGGGCCGAATCCGTGCAAAATAATGCATTCACGGGGAGCGACAAGATCGAGAACCAGGCGGTCACGAACATGGCGAAGAAAAGCAAAGACGCGCGGTCTTACGTCAAGATGCAGAGCAGCGAAAGCCCGCATTGTTATTACGTACAGAAAAACCGCAACAACACCAAGGATCGTTTGCAGCTGCGGAAATACGACCCCATCGTTCGCAAACACGTCATTTACAAAGAAGGCAAAATGTAGCTCGCAGCGAGTCGGTCGTCTTCGATCGGGCCCATTTGTTCCCGTGTTGCTGCTCGGTGCCAGCATCGGGTGAGGCGGGAACCGGGGCCACGTCGGATGTCGGCGAAACGGCTGATCCTTTCCCTTCGGTATCTTGCTCTGCTCAGTGGCAATCTTAAGATGATCCATGCTCCGCGGGACTGACCGACGGAGTTCCCGCCTGGGCATCGAACGCCGTCTTTTTCGTATCAGGAGACGCTTGCATGAAGATTCGCACCCGAACCGGGCTAGCGGCTGTGGGTGGCATCGCCGTCTTGTTTGGTCTGGTCCGTATGACGGTCGCCGACGATTCCAAACCAGTGAAACTGGCCGGTAGTCCGAAAGTCCTCAACGATGTTTTGAAGAAGGACGTCGAAGAGTTGCAAAAGGCGCTGTCGGCAGCCAAGCCGGAAAAAAAAGACATCAAACGGGCCAAGGTTCTGGCCCTGGTGGTCGGTCTGACGGCTCAATCGTTGGCTGAGAGCCCGGAACACTCAGGTCTGTCAGCGCAAGCGGCGAAAGTGCTGTCAGCGTTGGGTGCCGACAGCCTGGCGAAGGCCAAAGAGGCGGCGCAAGGCTTGTCGTCACCGAGTTCCGGTGGCGATGGCAATAAGGCTGACTTGGTGAAAATGGCGTTGTTCGACAGTAGCGAAAATGATTGGGATCGCGACTTGTCGATGCAACTCTTCAAGACCGTGCGAGCGGGTGGTCAAGGCATCGAAAGCAAGATCAAGGCGTGGTCCGAGAAAGCGCCGAGCGGAAAAGATGGGGAATCGGTCGTTCCCTTCGCTCATCGGACAGCCGTCGTGGCGGCGGCGTTGCAACAAATGGGGCCTCCCAAGGGCAAGTCGGGTGATGAGTGGAAGAAGTTCGCTGCGGACATGCAATCCGCCGCCGAACAGATCCTCGAGTTGGCCTCGAAAGACAAGCCCGACGGTAAGTCGCTGGTGCAAGCCTTCAATCGCTTGGACCACGCTTGCACTGTGTGCCACGAAAAATTCAAATGATGCTCGGCCTATGAGTCGATCGATCGCAGTGAACCGCGGTAGATCGGTCATCGACTGCCGCGGTTTTTGGGCTTCATACATCCTTGGCTAACGACCGCCCCCCTCGGGCAGGATCGCCGTCTGGCGAGGTGCGCGGGATTATCCGCTGATCGATTTGTCAGCCACCGTTGGTGAGGCGCGACGGAGCCATTCCTCCCAGTATGTCCGGCGGTGCAACTCGCTGGATTGGTCGAAGACGTCGTCGGGCATGGCTCGGAGAGCGTCGCGCAGCCGGCTGAGAGTCGCGGCTCCCTTCTCCCGCTGGCCCAGATAGACTTCGTGACACTGCCACAACTGGGACAGCGCGATCAGTTCTTCGATTTCTCCTTTGTAACGCAGCGCGAGGATGTTGTATCGCCGAACGGCTTCCTCGAAGTTTTCCATGAAAAAGAAACATTCCGCGACCAGGAACGATACTTGTTTCAAAATCAGTTGATCGTTTTCGCTCAAAGTGTCTTCCTGTTCGCGTCGGCGGAGTTCGTCCTCCAAAGGTTCAGCGACTTGACGGGCTTTTTCCAACAAGTCGCGCATCCGCTTTTGTGCTTGTTCCCGTTCCGCAGAGGAGAGAGCGGGATTCTGAGCGGCTCGACTCTCCTTCCCTGCCTGGAACCAGTAGCAACGGCCCAGCTGGGCTTGAGCGTAGGGAACTTCAACGCTTTTCGGGTATTGTTGAATGGCGGTCGCCAAGGCCGTTTGTGCTTGCACGAAGTCGCGGCGTTTGAAATGGACATACCCCAAAAGAAAGGCGGAGTTTTCGGCTTCCTCGGGGTAGGCCTGTTGCGCTTCTGGCTCCAGGTTGCGGGCCAACTCTTCGGCCGCCTCGGCGAGACGTTGCGATTCCTCTTCCTTACTGGCAGCGGGTTGAGCGAGGATCAAACGGGCCATCTGATGTCGCGCTCGATGCCGCATCGGGTGGTTCGGTTGCAAGCAGGCCCGATAAGCGGCGATGGCTTGCTCGAATTCACCAAGCGCTTCATGTCCGGTGGCTTTTTGATAGGTGACTTCCATTTCGAGGGGAGTGCCGCGGCCCAATTGCTGCACCTTGTCGAGTAAGGCGACGGCGTTTTGGAAATCGGTTCGGTCACCGCTCTTGAGGAAACAACTGGCGGCACGACTGAGCCACCGGGCCTGTTCGATTCCGGGGCGCTCGGGGGTGGCCAACTCCGCGGCCAGCGCGCCGGCCAAGCGAAATTGTTTGCCGGCCTCTTCTTCGGCGTGACGGGCCGCTTGTCCGGATTTCTGCCGAGCCTCGGCTTGCAGCGCCAATCCCCAAGCGATGGCGATGTCCGCCGCCAACTCTTTCCCCCGGGCCGCCCCCGCCAGCCGAACCAGCAACTCCGCCAACTTACTGGCGGCGGCCCACTCCCGGGCCTCCTTGAATTCGCGGCAGGCCCGTTCGACCAACTCTTCGGCTTGTTGCCGGCTGTACAGACTGTTGCGGTAGTCTTCCGGACGAAGAACCGATTTCAAGGCGTCCTCGATGGTCGCAACAGCTTCTTGACGATTGGGCAGGTCGGCCAGTTGAAGCTCCGCTTTGCGCAACAGCGATGCTTGGGCGGCCTCGTGTCCCATGTCCTTGGCATCGTCCCAGGCTTTCTTGGCTTCGTCGAGCCGACCCGCCTTCCAGTAGCAGTAACCCAATTCGTACTGAATCGTGCCCCGATCGATCGGCGGCTTGCTCATCGATCGGATCTGCTCCCAGATGGTCGCGGCCAGGGCGAAACTGTTATCCGCCTGGTGGCAACGTGCCAGCAACACACGTGAGGTGTAATACAGTTCGGGCGAGTCAGCTGCTTTGATCTCCTCCAGCGCCCGCTTGGCCTCTCCCACCTGGTTGAGCCGCAGGTGGAGATCGGCTAAACGGTAGTAGGCTTGGGCCCTGGCCCGGCCGTCGTTCAACGCCAAATACGGTATTTGTTGCGTCGTCGCTTCGATCGCGCCTTTGATGTCCGGCTCGGGTAAACGCATGCACAATTCGGCGATCATTTGCCAGCGGGTTGCCGGCTCCTCCGCCTGATCTGCTTTCATCAAGTATTCCAAAGCCCGCAGCGGATCACTTCGAGAGTGGTACAAGACACTGCCCATGAAATACGCCAGTCGAGATCGATCGACCTCGTTCACCCCGGCTCTTTCCGCGTGTTCCAGGTGCGCACGAGCTTCCCGCCAATCGGCCTCGGGATTGGCCGACTCCTCGGCTTTTTTCAGATAGCTCCAACCCATCAACAGATGTGCCTCGCCGATCAGGTGCGGATAGCTCGCTCCCACGGCCAAAACCCGGCTGGCCAAGGCGATTGCCTGACTCGTGTCCGGGTTGGGATGGTTCAATAACGCCCGCGCTTCGGCCAGGTCTTGACGGACTCGGTCGGTGTTCAGCGGCTTCCAATAAGGACGTCCGAGCCAGACTCCCACCAGCGCTACTGCCCCCAGAAGAAACACAGGCCAGGGCCACACGGGTCGGCGGTTCGGCGGGACGAGCGGCTGGGGAAAGAAATGAGGTGCCGGGACTTCCGACACCGTCGCATTGGACGGAGCAGCGTTGGCCGTTTGCGGCGACATGAAGAACCCATCCCTGGGTGATAACCGACTCTCTCGCCCGGGATTTGCGCACAATTGCCTCCGACTGTCAAGACTGACCAGCGTGCGAACCTTCCTCCCGATCATCAGTCTCCGTCACGGTGGGCAAGTCAGATGGATCCGTTAAAAGCCCATGGACGAGGGGGCGGCAGCAAGTTTCGGTCCTTGGCGTGCATCACCCTCCGCGATTTCCACTGTTGTTTCCCCTCGAATCATGAATTGACGCAGAGTGGGAAAAGGGCGGCAAGCGGGGGATCTTCGTGACCTCCGCTGGGATCCTCCCGGAGATTCAGCCTGGCTTGACATGGGAGCCCAGGGGCATATAGGTCGGCGACTTCAGGGTCGTCACTTGAAGGAAACGAGTGAGTGGCTGGATCGGCCGTTTGTCGTCGGGCCTGTGTTGCCACAGCGTGCGCCTGGGTGCTTGCGCTGGGGGGGGCGTCTCGACTTGACGGTCAAGAACTTCTCCAACGGGAGGCCAAACACCCGCCCAGCAAGTTACCTGTCCGTCTCGCAGCGGATGAGGTGGTGCACTGGCGTGACGATCGGT
>CAKZUU010000057.1 GCA_937922175.1 uncultured Gemmataceae bacterium | reverse complement strand
TCTTACCGAAGATCGCTTCGTATCCCTCCGCGAAGTTTTTCGTCTCTGCCAAACCGACACGAACGATACTCACGTTGGACCTCCCAGAAACTCCGACGCGTCGGTCGGTTGTCAACCCCAGGGACCGCCGCCGCATCGAGTGCCACCGAACCTTAGTGTAACGGCCCGAGGCATCGTTGTCAGCACGACATCGATCCCTCAGCGACGGCCCAGCGCACGACAACTGCCGTCAGAATGACCCAGGCAAAATGGGACGGAGCCTCGACGGCACGACGAACATGTCAATCCCTTGGTGGCCTGTGTCGCGCCTCAATTGGGTGTCAGTTCAACCAGGATGGTGTCTCACCCGCGGTAGGCAACTTCACGACCCATACATGGTGAATCGCGGGATGAGTCGCCACCTCGGCGAGAGCTTCGCGGCTCGGCCAACTGTCGAGATTGAGCACCGCGATCGCCTCCCCCCCCGGGACCGACTGTTCGCGTCCCACGGCCATTCGAGCAATGTTGATTTGATGCTTGCCGAAAATCGTACCGATGTGCCCGATTAAGCCGGGCAAGTCGCGATGGGGGAAAATGAGCATGGTGCCATCGAGATAGGTGTCCAAGCGGAAAGGCCCCAACTGAATCAGCCGAAGGTACTGATGGCCGAACAGGGTTCCCCCCGCGATCTGTTGACGATCGGAGATGACATCCGACTGGATCAAGGTGCCGAAGTCGCCCTTCCTGGGATTACTTGTTTCGACCACATCAATCCCACGTTCCCGAGCGAGCACTTCCGCATTGACGAGATTTACCGCCTCGTCGAGACGCCCTTCGAGCAATCCCGCGAGAAAGGCAGCCGTGATCAGCCGTGTCGATCGTCGAGCGACGTCGCCCTTGTAGGTGAGGATCGCCTGGCGGATAGGTCCCTGAGCCAGTTGTGCTTGCAGCAGTCCCAAGCGACGGGCCAAATCGACATAGGGCCGCACTTCGTCCAGCTCGGCCCGATCGACGGCGGCCATGTTGACAGCGAATTGAACGGAACCCCGGAGCAAAAAATCGATGAGCAGTTGGGCCGCCTCACGCGCGACCGTCTCTTGGGCCTCGTAGGTCGAGGCCCCTAAGTGCGGGGTCAGCACTACGTGGGGCGCCTGCCGCAGAGGATGATCGGCGGGAAGCGGCTCACTACTGAAGACATCTAACCCGGCCCCGGCTAACTGGCCCGAGCGAAGGGCATCAATCAATGCCTCCTCGTCAATGATCCCCCCTCGCGCCACGTTCAGGACTCGGCAGCCTTTCTTCGTCCTCTCTAATTCCCGAGCACCGATCAGCGAGCGTGTCTCGTCGGAGAGCGGCACATGCACGGTAAGGAAGTCGCAACGGGGAAGCAAATCCTCCAACTTCGAGACCGACTCGATCCCATATTGGGCGGCACGTTCCGGCGCCAGAAACGGGTCATACCCGATGACCTTCATGTCGAAGCCGGCGCAGCGACGGGCAACCTCACGGCCGATCCGACCCAGCCCGATGATGCCGATCGTCTTCCCTGCGAGTTGGGTCCCGATCAACTGATGGCGATCCCAATGTCCTGCTTTCATGGAAGCATCGGCGGCGGGAATATGTCGAGCCAGAGCCAACAGCAAAGCCAGAGTGTGTTCGGCGGCGCTGACCGTGTTCCCGCCTGGCGTGTTCATCACGACGATCCCCTTGCGGGTCGCCGCGGGCACGTCGATGTTGTCCACGCCGACCCCGGCTCGCGCGATCGCACGCAACCTGCCCGGACGGTCCAATTCGGCGGCGGTGATTTGTGTCCCGCTGCGGACAATCAACCCATCGGCTTGACGAATCGCCTCGCGGAGTTCTTCACCTTTTAACCCGGGTCGGTTGTCAATCTCGACTCCGGCGGAGCGAAGTAACTCCAAACCGGATGAATCCAACTTGTCGCAAATCAAAACGCGCGGCATTTCTCTCCTCGACTTGTCCCAGGCGTTCGATCAACGTCGGGTCGGATGCGAAGAACCTGACTTCAGGCGTGGGCTCCTCCCGCGAGCACGCGCTGAGCCGCTGCGACACCCGCCCCCGGCTCCAGCGGAAACCCGTGCTCCAACAGCACTAATTCCAAGGCCGACAGGGCAGCCAGCACATCAAATTGATCGATGTACCCCATGTGTGCCAAACGCCAGATCTTGCCCTTGAGCGAGTCTTGGCCATTCGCGAGTTTGACGCCGAATTTCTTTTCCATCGCCGCCAAGACGGCGTTGCCATCGATACCGACTGGTACTTTGATGACGGTGAGGCCGTCGGCCGGTTGCTCGGCAAAAAGCTCCAGACCCATCGCTTTGGCCCCCGCGCGAGCGGCCGACGCCATCCGGGCGTGTCGGGCCCAGACATGTTCGATCCCCTCGGCGCGAAGGCGCTTCAAGCTCGCTCGCTGGGCCTTGATGAGGGTGTGCGCCGGAGTAAAGGGGGTGTCGTTCTCGGCAAGTTTGTCACGGTACTTCCGCAGGTCGAAATAAAAGTTCCGTGCCGCTCCATTCTTCTCGATCTGCGCCCAGGCTTTGTCGCTGACGGCGACGTATGCCAAACCTGGAGGCAACATCAAGGCCTTTTGCGAGCCGGTCACATTTACATCAATGTGCCAATCATCGGTGCGGCATTCCATGACTCCCAAGCCGCTGATCGAATCGACGATCATCAAAGCCGGGGTGCGAGCGACGATTCTTCCAAACGCCGCCACATCGTTCCTGGCCCCGGTCGAGGTTTCACTGAGAGTCGCGAAGACAGCGATGGCATCCGGATGATCGGCCAATGCCTTCTCCAACAAGCCGGGCGCAACCGATTGTCCATAGGGCACGGCCACATTGATGAACTCCACGCCGAACGCCTTGCAGATATTCTTCCATCGCTCGCCCCATCGCCCCGATACCAAACCGATCGCCTTGCTTCCCGGCGGGCAGCAATTCGCCACCGCGGCTTCCATGCCCCCGGTGCCCGAGGCGGTCAGCACGACGACCGTGTTCTTCGTCTGAAAGACGTATTTCAAATCTTCCACCACTTCAGCGAGGATCGCCCGGAACTCAGCCGAGCGATGGAAAAAAACCGGGCGAGCCAACTCCAAAAGTGTCTCTTCAGGGACCGGCGTGGGGCCAGGCGTCAGTAAGCGAGGTTTCATCAACGCTTGTCCTCGTGCAAACTCGTTGAACCGACTCGGCGGAAGATACAGCGTATTGTAAGGATTTCCTCATTGCTGTCGTCTCCGCCGTTCAGCCACATGAGAGGCCTGGAAACGACAAACCCTGCCCGCGGAACCGAGCAGGGTTTGGGCGTGTCGCGGGAGAGAACGCACGCCGCCCTCTCCCTCCCCTCGACTCACACCAAAGGCGCCGACTTCCTGTTGGACCTCAGGTATGGTAGCTGATCAAGGCAGTGGCAACGGCGCACCGTTGTTGCTCGAGGTCGCGCTTTGTTGTCGAACGGCTGATGCCAGGAAGCGACGTTTGCCTGGGGGCGGCAACGCGCGGAATTCGCCGAAATTGTAGTTCTCACCCACGATCGTGGTGTTCGGTGGGATGAAGGGGATCGTGATCTGGGTGATGCGATCCACGGGGCTTCCCGTACTCCCCAGAGGTGCTCCCGGCTGAGCCACGCCGCCGTAGACAGTCCCCACGTTCGTCCCACCTTGCACCCAACCCGTCGGTTGCAACTCGGCGATGACATAGGTATCGCCTGGCACCGGCGCGTCGATACGGAACTCGTATCGCCCCTGCGCGTCGGTCGTGGTCGTCGCAATCGGAGTCGTCAGATCCGTCGAGCGGAATAACTGGATCGTGACACCGGGGATTCGCCCGGTTTCGGCGGGCTCGAGAAGGCCGTTCTGATTCGTGTCGATATACACCAACCCGCGGATGACGGCGGCCGTTTGCAAGACGCCCCCCGTGGGCAACTCACCGAAATTGTTGTTCTGACCGTTAAAGCCCGCTGGCAAAACCACCTCGCTGATGACGTCGTTGATCAGACTGTTGCTGCCCAACGGCGTGCCCGGAGTGTCTTTCCCATCAAGGAAGCCCGGCGGTTGAGTTTCGGTGATGGTATAGGTGCCCGGCCTGAGGTTCTTGAATTCGTAGTACCCAGCGCCTTCGCCGGGAACGCCCCCGGTCGTCGTCGTCAACGTCACGGGATTGCCCCGACTGTCCACTCCGGTGAGGACGACGGTGACGCCGGGGATTTGTGGCTCGTTGTTTTGCCGAACGCCATCGTTATAGCCCGGCGATCCGGGCGTTCCGTTGCCGATGTCCTGATAAACGTAACCCGAGACGCTGGCTGGCGGCACTTCGCCGAAGTTGTAATTGATCCCGCTCGTGCAACCATCCACCGTGATGTTGATGATCCGATCTTCGCCGCCGAGTTGCCCTCGCGGCGTGCCGTTGACTGTCCCGACGCTGTTCTTCCCTTGCAGGAAACCGGCGGGTTGCGTCTCGGTCAACGTATAGTTACCGGGTCGGAGGCCGCTGAACAGATACTTTCCGGTCGCATCGGTGACGGCTGTCAGGGTGACCGTTTGGTTGAGGTCGTTGACACCGGTGAGGGTGATCGTCACCCCGGCGATCGGCAGTTCGCCGGCCTCGAATTGGCCGTTGTCGTTCGCATCCTGATAGACGAAACCTGAGAGTTGGCCCTTGTACTCGACGAAGTTGTATTCCACTCCCGCCACAGACACGGGGCTATCCGGAATGCTGACATTAGCAATCCGGTCCTGCCCGATGTTCGGATCGGCCTGTCCGCCGAAGGGCGTTCCCGCGAAGTCGGGACCGTCGAGGTAGCCCACAGGCTGAATCTCACGGATGACATAATCTCCCGCCGGCAGGTCGCTGAACAGATACTTTCCGTTGGCATCCGTCGTGGTTTGGCGGAAGATCGGTTGCGGGTTCGCACCCCGTGTGGTCCCCTCCAGGGTGATGGTGACACCGGCCAACCCCTCCTCGGTGGCATCGCGTTGGCCATTGAGATTGCAGTCCTCGAACACATAGCCGCTGACACTGTGGAGGGTCTGAGTGACCTTTCGCTCGCCAAAATCGTAATTGACGCCCGCGCCCGCCCCGCCGACGACGATGTTCGTGATGCTATCGGGAGCACTCAGCGCTCCGCCAAACGGTGTGCCCACCGCATCTTTCCCGTCGAGGTAGTCCGCTGGTTGACTCTCGGTCAGCGTGTACTGCCCCGGCCGCAATTGATCGATTTTGTATTGTCCCGTGGTCGTGACCACGGTGCGAGTAACGGAAGCGCCCGTATCATCCACGCCCGTCAAGGTAATCGTGACGGGGGAGGTGATCAGCGGTTCGCCGGCATCACGGACTCCGTTGTCGTTCAAATCCTCGAAGATATGGCCGGAGATGCTCGCGCCGACTTCGCCGAAGTTATACTCGATGCCTTGAACGCCATTCGCCGTCGTCGGAATGACGATGCTGGAGAGTTTATCTTGCCCCACGCCGACCGCGGCGGTTCCCCCGAACGGCGTGCCGGGTGCATCTTTCCCATCGAGGTAGCCCGGCGGCTGAATTTCCAAGATCGTGTATTGACCGGGCTGGAGGTCATTGAAGACGTACTTGCCCGTCGCATCGGTGGTGGTGACGAGGCCCACGGAGCCGCCGTTGAACAAGGTCCCCTGCAAGACGATGGTGGCACCGGGGATGCCCTGCTCTCCCGCCTCGCGGACGCCGTTGTTGTTCACGTCGTGGTAGACGTGACCCGAGATGCTGTTGTTGATTCGCGGAGTCTCAATCTTTCGTTCGCCAAAATTGAAATTCACCCCCGTTTCGCAACCGGCCATATTGATATTCGCGATCGAATCGCCGATGACGCTCCCGCGAGTTTCGGGGGTGCCACCGTCGCGAGAGACCTGACCAGCGCTATTCTTGGTCGTTTCCCAACCCGCCGGCTGCACCTCGTCGATGCGATAAACTCCCGGACGGAGCTTGTCAAAGCGATAGGCGCCATTGGCGTCGGTGGTCACGGTCTGGTTGACCGCTTGCCCGAGATCATTGGCCCCGCTGAGGATGAGTTGAACCCCGGGAATACCGACTTCGCCGGCGTCTTGGATGCCATCCCCATTCACATCATAAAAGACCACGCCCGCCAACGAGGAAGGCTCCAGTTCGGAGAAGTTGTAATTCACACCGACCTGCCCTGTGCCGGTAGGAATCACAACCTGTGTGAATTCATCGTCGCCGACAACAGCACTGTAGGGAGTGCCCAGATAATCCTTGCTGTCGAACAGACCCAACGTCGACTCATCCAAGACCTGACGGATGTTGTACGTCCCCGCCGGCAAGTTCGTGAATTCGTACCGCCCATTGGCATCGGTCGTCGTCACGAACACGCCAAAGTTCGGCGCGTCCAGAGTGATGGTCACACCCGAGAGGCGTCGTTCATTGCTGTCGATGACACCGTCCTGATCGCAATCGACCCAGACGTAGCCGGAGATGCTGTTCCCTTCCCCAACTCGTTGAATCTCGCCGAAGTTGTAGCCGACACCAGAAACACAACCGCCGAGATTGATGTCGACGATGCGATCATTCCCATCGAGCTTGCCGTTGATTTTGCCGTTGGTCGTACCAACCGCGTCCTTACCGTCGAGAAAGCCGGGCGGTGTCGTCTCGGTGATGGAGTAAACACCCGGTCGCAGGTTGTTGAAACTGTAGGTTCCGTCCGAGGCCGAGATGACGGTCTGATTAATTGCTGCGCCTAAATCATTGGTACCTATCAGAACCAGTTGTGCACCCGCGATTCCCGGTTCGCCGGCGTCTTGAACGCCGCTGTCGTTCAGATCGAGGAAGACGGTGCCGCTGAGGGAGTTTTTAACATACTCAATGAAGTTGTACTCTCGACCACGGCTGTTGCCATTCTCGACGACGATGTCAAAGAAGCGGTCGTTCTCCAGGCTCCCATAATTCGCCGGGGGGGCCGGCGTGTGATCGGGCCCGACAACGATGGTGCCTAAAACGTCTGGACCATCAAAATAATCGGCTGGTTGGGTCTGAGTTACGGCGTATTTGCCCGGGAGAAGAGAATTGAATAAATACGTGCCGTCCGCCGCCGTGGTCGTGGTGACGGTCACGGGCTGATTAAAAGCCGTGTTGCCGGTCAACGTGATCGTGACGCCGGCAAGCGGGCGATCCACCGCGGGGTCAAAAACTTGATTCAGGTTGCAATCAACAAAAACACGGCCCGAAATTTCCGACGGCAGAAACGATACCGGGTTCTCGCGGGCCTCTAAGTGTTCGACTTGAATTCGCGATTTTGCCGAGCGTCTGGGACGCTGACGATTCGGACGAAACGCGGTCTGCCAGCAGTCGAGGGGGATACTGCTCATGGCAACTCCCAATTTCAAATTCGTTTTGCTCCCGAACTAATTTCAAAGCATCAAGTTACGATACATGTACTAAATCGGTGGTCCGTCGATATCGGAGCGATCATCGACATTGAGTTGCTTTGGCGGGCCAATACTCGCCCTCGGGACGAATCGAAACCACTTGAGACAGGAGCGCGTCGAGGTTTTTTGCAGCGTCGGGCAGCCTTCCTGAACCAGCCACAACTCGAAAATTGAACCAAGCGATTATCTCCGACACCACGCGCTTTTCCGTCTCTGCCAATTTTGACGGTCATGCCGTCACGAAAGCTCCCGAAATCGATGAGCGTTAGGTAGCTTTAAGTTAAGACGGCAGAATGCTGGTCTCAAGCCGAAAAATGGGAAATTTCGGCAAAATCGTCAAATGTTGCCGAACCGAAACGATGGGCTACGATCCTGTTTACAGAATTGTTCAGCAGACGACTCAACGTTGGGGGTTCCCGTGCCGAATTGGCGGTCTCCCGCGTCGCCCAACCCCGGAACGATGTACCCCGACGAATTCAAGTGACTGTCCAAGGCAGCGAGATAGAGGGGCACATCGGGGAAGGCCCGCCGCATCCGCTCCACACCTTCAGGAGCCGCGATCAACGCGATGAATTGAATTCGTGGCACTTCTCGACGCTTCAGGATTTCAACGACGGCCGAGGCGGATCCCCCCGTTGCCAACATCGGGTCGACCACAATCGCGCGATCAAGTTTCAGTTGCGGCGGCAATTTGTTGTAATACTCGACAGGCTCCAGCGAGTGGTGATCACGGTACAGTCCCAGATGCCAGACCTCCGCGCTGGGCACGAAGTCGAGGATAGCGTTTGCCATGCCCAAACCCGCCCGAAGAATCGGGAATAAGCCGATCCGCTCTCCCAGAAGTTGACCTTCGGTGTCTGCTAAGGGAGACCGGACATGGGTTGGAACCAGGCGCAAATCGCGGGAGGCTTCGATAAAGAGCAGTCGGGCCAGGTCGGCGACCAATTCGCGGAACTCCTTCGGGCTGGTGGAGTTGTCACGGAGCCGAGTCATCTTCACCTGCACCAACGGATGCCGCAAGACGTTCACCATCTCCGTCATGGTCGGGTCCTTTCTCTTAGCGGAGCAGTCGCGAATCAAAAGGATAGGGGAACAGGTCGCTGAGGCAGTGCCGACTCGTTTCCCGCTCCAGATTTCCGAGGATGACCTCAAGATCGCCGCCAAACTCCCAAAGTAACTGACGGCAAGCACCGCAGGGTGGTGTCGGTTCGGCGGTATCCGCAACGACCGCCACCCGCCGAAACCCGCGGACTCCTTCGGACAGTGCCTTCAACAAGGCCACTCGCTCCGCGCAGACTGTCAGGCCAAAGGTGGCGTTCTCGACATTGCAGCCGGTAAAAACTTGGCCGTCAGCCGCTTCAATCGCCGCGCCCACTTTGAAATGAGAGTAGTCCGCCACGGCAAACTCTCGAGCATGTCGCGCGGCATCTAAGAGATCCAAGTCGAACCTCCCGACAAAAGTTGTCGCGGCGCCCCTCAGTCGATGGTGTCACGAATGACGGGCATTGATATCGCCGGAGACTCGTCGATTCGGCACGACCGAAGAACGACGTGAGCCGCCTCGCACGCGTCCTGCTCGGAGCGGGCCCAGATCTCGGCGAGACGATCTCCGATCTTCACTTCCTCACCGACACGCACTGCCAAACGGATCCCGACGCCATGATCGACGGTATCCTCCGCTCGTTGGCGACCCGCCCCCAAGCGCATGGCGGCCACACCTAACGGCTCGGCGAAAATCGATGTGACATACCCTTCGCGCTCCGCTTTCACCGTCCGACGAACCGGGGCCCTCGGCAGACGGAATGGGTCATCGAGATAATGCGGATCACCGCCTTGTTGCTCCACGATCCGACGCCACCGCTCCAGAGCTGCCCCCGATTGCCACACCTGCCGCACTCGCTGGTGTGCTTCGGGCAAGCTGCGCGTCACGCCGGCCCGAAAAACCAGCCTCGCGGCCAGATCGAGTGACAACTCGGTCAGGTCGCGCGGTCCTTGGCCCCGCAACACTTCCAAACATTCGATTACCTCCAACGAATTCCCGATCGCGTTGCCCAAGGGGGCATCCATCGCCGTTAAAACCGCCTGGGTGCGGACACCGTGAGCTTTGCCGATCGCCACCATCGCCTCGGCCAGTTGCCGCGATCGTGGCAGGTCTTTGATGAAAGCGCCGCCGCCAAATTTGACATCGAGGACCAAAGATTCGATGCCCTCGGCGAGTTTCTTGCTCATAATCGAAGCGGCGATCAGCGGAATGCATTCCACGGTCGCGGTGACGTCGCGCAGGGCATACAACTTGCGGTCGGCCGGTGCGACCTCGGCGGTCTGACCGATCATGACGGCACCCACTTGGCGCAAGGCGCTCTTCATTTCCGGGACGGTGAGTTGCGTGCGAAAGCCGGGTATCGCGTCGAGCTTGTCGAGCGTGCCTCCCGTGTGACCCAAGGCTCGACCCGACATCATGGGCACGATCACGCCACACTCGGCTGCCACGGGCACCAAGACGAGTGATGTGGAGTCGCTCACTCCGCCCGTGCTGTGCTTGTCACCTTTGGGGCCGGGAATCTCATCGTGGCGAAGGATCTGCCCCGAGCGCGTCATGCACGAGGTGAGATGGGTCGTTTCCTCCGAATTCATCCCGCGGCAGAAGATCGCCATGAGCAGGGCCGACAGTTGGTAGTCCGGCCAATGACCCCTCGTCGCCGCCTCGACGAAGGCAGCGATCTCCGATGCACTGAGGGCTTCCCCATCTCGCTTTTTTCGGATCACATCGACGGCTCGCATAGCGGTATCATGGTCGTGAACGACGGCGAGGTCAAGCAGCGGGTTCGATGCGAGGTTCGATCCGGTCATCGGAGTTGAGGGCGAGCGCTCGGCTGATGTCCGCATTCCATATAATTCCCGCATGAGCGAGCATTCCCGCGGGCGCATCCTCATTGCAGAAGACAACCTGCAAGGGGCGGAGCTGCTAGAGGCTTATGTCAGCGACGCCGGCTACGATGTCCGCGTCGCGATGGATGGCGAGTCCGCGCTTCAGATCCTTCGCGAATGGAAGCCGGACGTCGTCCTCTTGGATGTGATGATGCCCCGGATCAGCGGCTTTGAAGTCTGCAAGCGAATTCGCAGTGATCCGACCACCCGGACAATCGGCGTCCTGATGGTGACGGCCTTGGATCAGCCTAGCGATGTCGAACGTGCCGTCGATGTCGGCACCCACGATTTGTTGACCAAACCCATCAACA
>CAKZUU010000056.1 GCA_937922175.1 uncultured Gemmataceae bacterium | reverse complement strand
ATGGTCGAGGAACAATATCGCTGTCTTTCCGAGGAGGTGCTACCCTTTCTCGAATCCGAGGGGATCTTTGTCCGTCAGACCAGCGATCTGACTCCCGGCGAACGACAACATTTGGCAGAGGCGTTCCGACGGGATATCTTCCCAGTGCTCACCCCCTTGGCAATCGACCCGGGACATCCGTTCCCGCATTTGTTCAACAAGTCGATGAACCTTGTAACCATGATGCAGCGGCCCAACCATCCGGGCAAGATGTTTGCCGTGGTCCAGGTTCCTGCCGTTCTGCCGCGATTCGTTCAACTTCCCTCGGACAAAGGGCACATTTTCGTACCGTTGGAGACCGTGATTCGCCTTCACCTCGAAGACCTCTATCCCGGGATGCAACTCGATCAAGGCTCGGTTTTTCGAGTGACCCGTGACAGTGAGTACGAGATCGACGATGATGAAGTCGAAAATTTGTTGAAAACGATTGAAGAGGAAGTCAAGAAGCGCAAACGGGGCGATGCCGTCCGACTGGAGATTGAGGCGAATTCTCCTCCGGAGGTCGAAAACTTTCTGGCCCAAGCTCTCGATCTGGAACCCAGCGACGTGTATCGCATTCCGGGTCCGTTGGACCTCACGGGGCTGTTCCAAATTTATAGTGTTCCTGGGTATTTGCACTTGCGAGACCCGCAAGCGTCGGCCCAACTGGTGCCAGAATTCACTCGTTTCAATAATCCGTTCAGCGCGATCCGTGCCCAGGACATTCTCATTCACCACCCCTATGAGTCATTCAGCCACGTGATCGATTTCATCGAGGGGGCAGCATCGGACGAGCGAGTGTTGGCGATCAAACAGACCCTCTATCGAACCAGCAGCGACTCGCCGATCGTCCGAGCGCTCCAACGCGCTGCGGACCGGGGGAAACAGGTCACGGCGGTCATCGAGTTGAAAGCTCGGTTGGACGAAGAGCGAAACATACTCTGGGCGAAGGAACTCGAGAAAGCTGGCGTCCACGTCGTGTTTGGTTTCATCGGTTTGAAGACTCACTGTAAAATCGCCCTTGTCGTCCGTCGCGATGATGATGGTCTGCGCCGCTATGTTCATTTGTCGACGGGGAATTACAATCCCCAAACGGCGCGGATCTATACTGATCTGGGGTTCTTCACTTGTGATCCCGATTTCGCCGAGGACGCGAGCGCTCTGTTCAACTACCTAACGGGGTACGGTGAGTTGCCCAAATGGCGAAAACTGGTGGTTGCACCATCGCGCATGCAGGCCTTCTTTGTCGAAAAACTGAATCGCGAGGCGGAGTTTCAACGTCAGGGGAAAACGGGCCGGGTGATTGCCAAACTCAATGGATTGTTGGAGCCGACCGTCATTCAAGCTTTATATCGGGCGAGCCAAGCGGGGGTACAAATCGACCTGATTTGTCGGGGCATTTGCGCTTTGCGACCTGGTGTCCCCGGCATTAGCGAGAATATCCGCGTTCGCTCGATTGTCGATCGTTTTTTGGAACACAGCCGGGTCTATTATTTTGGGAATGGCGGCAACGAGGAAGTGTACATCGGTAGCGCGGATTGGATGGACCGCAACTTGAGTCGGCGGGTGGAGGTCGTCTTCCCCATCGAGCAGCCCGACCTCAAAAACCGACTGATCCACGAAATCCTGGCCATCAGTTTGTCGGACAATGTGAAAGCCCGGGAATTACTGCCCGACGGGACGTGGCGCAAGGTCATTCCCGCAACGGGAGAGCCTGCCGTTCGCAGCCAGGAGAAGTTCCTCGAACTGGCGGCGATCAATGCGAACCGCCGTCAAGGGCCAACCCTGCTGACCCCGATTCCGGTCAACGGCGAGGCCGCTCCGATGAAACGATCTCGCCGCAGCCGCAAACCTACGAATTGACGCACCTTCGTCGCCGCGCTCAACGCCCGGTGGCGAGTTCGTTTTTCGAGTGGCTCGCGGGTGCGCCGTCGGCCGATGAGTTGGCCGTCCCGCCCGCCGCACAGCCCTGACAACGGCTGTAATTGGAATGTTCGCAATCGCAACCGCCGGCAATGTGGCGGCAGGCAACGCCCCCCGACAGCAGACCAACAACCATCAAGAGGGCGAGAAATCGACGCGTGGTTTCCATACCTTTTTCCCCCAGGGCGCAGCGGCCGGCTGGCCAACCGCGGGCGTTCGAGTCTTTCGAGTCTTCGCCGGTTGTTTTCGACGACGCGAAGCCTGGAGATTGATTCTTTTCAGCAGAATCCGCGATCACCCAACGTTCCGTCGATCCGCGCGACCCGTCAGAACATTGAGAAATTCGCCAACTTGCCGCTGCGAAGCGATTGAGTGGCTCAGTAGCGAGGAATTAGAGTGGATGCCGTCATCTTGGCCGCAGGACTGGGCACCCGATTGCGCCCTCACACCGAGACGACGCCTAAACCGCTGCTCGCGGTTCAAGGCCGACCCATCCTCGACTGGATTCTCGGAGCCTTGCCCGATTCGGTCGATCGGCTCATCGTCGTCGTGAACTATCTCGCGGAGCAGATCGAGTCATATTTGGCCCAGCAGCAACACGTTCCCCGGTGGACGACGGTGCGACAAGCCGTTCCCCGAGGAACGGGCGACGCCCTCATGTCCTGCCGCGACTCTGTTCGCGCCGACCGAATTTTGGTGTTGAATGGCGACGACCTTTACGGGGCCGATGATTTGGCCCGTCTCGCGACGCACCCCGCAGCCCTGCTGGCGCACCCTGTCGATCAGCCGGAAAAGTTTGGCATTGTCTTTATCCGAGGCAATCAGTTGGAGA
>CAKZUU010000055.1 GCA_937922175.1 uncultured Gemmataceae bacterium | reverse complement strand
GAAAAAGCGGCCGTCGCGAAGCTGCAAGCCAGCGGTGTCCTGGCAATTCGCTTGGCTCAAAATACCAATTTACTCCGCGTTGATTTCAGCCTGCGGGGCAAGGAAGTCAAGGAAGACGAACTCGCCCTGCTCAAAGATATCCCGAATCTGACCGAGTTGAACCTTGGGGGCACCAATGTCGATGACGCGATGCTGGCCCATGTCAAACCACTCACGAACCTGACTCGCTTGGGCTTGCACAATACGAAGATTACCGACGCTGGCTTAACCCATTTGCAAGACCTGGCCAAACTCCAATCATTGAACGTGTACGGGACGGCCGTCACGGATGCCGGGCTTGACAAACTTGCTCAGCTGAAAGCTCTAAAACGTCTATATGTCTGGCAGACCAAAGTCACGGCGGACGGTGCCAAGAAACTAGCAGAGACCGTAGCCGGCGTGCAAGTCGAGCGGGGCTACGACGAGCCGCCTCCTCCGCCACCGGCCGAGGGTGACAAAAAAGAAGTAAAGGACGAACAGAAGAAGGAAGACAAGAAAGAGGAAAAGAAGGAAGAGAAGAAAGAGCAGAAAGAGGAGAAGAAGGGAGAGAAGAAAGTAACTGAATGAGCTGCCGCGGAGAATTCTCCGTGGTCGCACCAGCGCGGGGACGTCCCGCGCTTTTTTTATCCGGACCCGCCCGCAACAAATGGGTTGGTCTGCCGCTCGTTGCCGATCGTCGTGGCAGGGCCATGACCTGGATAAACAATCGTGTCCGGAGCCATGGGCCACAGTTTGCTCCGGATGCCTCTCGCGAGGAGTTGGAAACTTCCGCCCGGGAAGTCTGTCCGGCCGATACTTCCGCGGAACAGTACGTCACCGCCGAAAACGACGCTCGGCCTGCCCGTTCGGACAAAAACGATGTGCCCCGGCGAGTGCCCGGGGATCTCCAGGACCGCGAACGTCAAGCCGGCAACGTGCAGTTGCTCCCCCTCCGACAGCAACCGATCCGCAGGCGGGCTGGTCAAATCGATGCCAAATGCTGCACTCAGGTTTAAGTGCGGGTCAGTGAGCATCGAAGCATCGCCTCGACCGATCATCACGGGAACATGGGGAAAAGCATTCTTCAACGCCGTATTCCCTGCGATGTGGTCGGCGTGTCCATGCGTGTTCAGAATGGCGACAAGTGTCAGGCCCTGGTCCTCAAGATAATCCAGGATCAACTCCGGCTCGAATCCGGGATCAATGACAACAACCTCGTTCGTTTCCGCACCTCCCACCACATAACTGTTTTCCTCGAAGGGTGCGGAAACCACGGTCTGAATGCGCAAATCGGCCGACATCTTCTCCTCCGGGTTGAAAAATTTCCTGCGATTGTCAATGGTACCAATCTCGCGCGAGGAATTCGGCAGAACGCGTGGTGTGGAGAACTCCTTCGTGGGATTTTCCTGATCGGCATATCGCTTGCTACAGTGACCGGTTGGCCCCTGTACGTGACTCGCTCTCCGCGATATCAGGGAGGTCAAGAGCTTGCCTGAACAAATTCATCGAGCGTCGATTGAGAACGTGCGACGACATCGACAATTTCGATGGAACCGTCTTCTAACGGTGACTTTGGTGTTTGGCCTTGGGCCGGTGTTGTCAGACCTTGGGGCGGATGAGTCGAAGGTGGCAACGCGAAAGTTGGAGTTTCGCCCCAGTCGCCTGGAGCATTTCCGCCAGTGGGTTCAGGCTGCCAAAGCGGTGCTACATGACGTCCACGATTACGAATGCACATTTGTGAAGAGGGAAAGAATCGACGGCAAGTTGCAAGAGGAGCACGTTGCGTTGATGCGAGTACGGCACGAGCCATTTAGCGTGTACTTGAAATTCACGGCGCCCCGCTCGGCCCAAGGACGTGAGGCGTCTTTTGTTAGCGGGCGCAACCAAGGCAAGATGCGGGCGAAGAATGGGGGAGCGTTGGGGTTGGTCGGATTTGTTCTCATCGATCCGCTCGATCCGCGAGCGATGCAGGGAACCCGACACGCGGTCACCGAGGCCGGCATCGCCAACCTGGTCGCTCACCTGGAAGCCGCCTTGGCCCGGATGTCAATGAACAGCGACAGTTCCCCGGAGATTCACTTCGCCGAGGCGATGTGGGGCAACCTGCCCACTCTCGTCTTCCAGATGATCGACCCGCAGGCCGGCGAGCGCGACGCGATCGGTCGCACACTCATTTACTTCGATCGAACCACCAATCTGCCAATTCGATACGAAGCGTGGCGTCGAGAGGGTGAGCTGGAGGAATACTTTGGCTATGAAAACATTCGCTTCAACCGTGGGCTGACCGACCGCTCCTTCCCCTGACCAGAGAATGATCGAGTCAACGTCCCATCGTGCGGCGGATAAAGTCCAGTTGCAACTGTTGATAGTGCTGGCTATAGGATCGCCCCACCCCGTGCCGTGCCTGCGGGTAGATCATCACTTCGAACTGTTTTCCGGCCTTTTGCAGTTCTTCGATGAATTGAATCGAATTTTGAACGTGGACGTTGTCGTCCATGAGGCCATGAATGAGCAGCAGTTTTCCATGAAGATTCTTTGCGGCCCGGACCACGGAAGTCTGGGTGTAGCCGTCGGCGTTTTTGGACGGGAGGTCCATGTACCGCTCGGTGTAAATGCTGTCGTAAAGGTGCCAATCGGTGACCGGAAAGGCGGCGATGCCCGCAGCGAACTTCTGACCATGAGTCATGCAGAATGCTGTGAGAAAACCGCCGTAGCTTGCCCCGCTCATGCCGATGCGGGAAGCATCGACGTAGGGGTGCCGAGCGATGAGCCAGTCAATAGCGTCTTCCACGTCTTGATGCTCTTGGATGCCCAAGCGTTTGTAAGCCGTCCATGTCGAGATTGCCCCTTTACCGCTCGCGCTACGAGGGTCGCAGCGGAAAACGAAGATGCCCATCGACGATAGCACGTGATCCAGAAGACGGAATTGCCAAGCGTCGGCGACGGTCGGCGCGTGAGGGCCCCCATAGGTCATGAACCACACCGGATATTTTTTCGACGGGTCGAAATCGACGGGGTACAGCAGACTCCCCTCCATCACGAACCCATCGCGTGCTGGCACCTTGACCATCTCCAACCGGCCCAACGCGAACTCCTCGCGAACTCGGACAGGGTTGGTATCCAAGGTGCGAACAAGTGAGCCGTCCAAACGTCGGAGGAACGACTTCGTCGGCGTGCGATGATCGGTGGCCGAGTCGATGACGTACGAGCCGGTTGGACTGAAACTGAACCGATGTGACCCGCCGCGAGTCAAAGCGCCAAGGGCTTCCGGCTGAGTAAGAGACGCTCGAAACAGATTCTCGCCGATGGAGGTTTCAACCGTGGCAGAAAAGTAGATGGTGCCCGAATTCTCGTCCACATGATGCACCTTCCGCACCTCCCAGGGGCCTTCCGTGATGCGACGAATCAAATCGCCCTCGCGGCCATACAAGTACAAATGTTTCCAACCATCCCGCTCGCTCAGCAGCAGAAATCGACCGTCCTTGAGGAATATGGGTTCACCTGGGTCGTTGACCCAAGCGGCCGTCGTCTCCCGCAAGAGCCGACGTGGCTCCGCTTCCCATTCTCCTTTCTCCGTGACTCGGACCGACATTACGTCTAACCAGGTCTGCGTGCGATTCGTCAAATAAAAAACCACCTCTCGACTGTCGGGTTGCCACGCCGCACGCAATAAGAGCAGGTCCTCGGGAGGGTAGCTTGGAGTCTGCACAAAATGCACTGGCCCACCGGTGACGGCCACGATCCCCAATTTCACCAGCGGGTTCGGAGCACCGGCCTTCGGATACGGAGTCAACTCCGTTTTGGTGGCGATCGGCAAATGATCGACGACAGGGAATGGTTGGACCGTCGTGTCGTCGTATCGGACAAAGGCCAGATAGCGCGAGTCCGGACTCCACCAATACGCCCTGTGATTTCGGTCAAATACCTCCTCGAAATAGACCCAATCGGCTTTGCCGTTGAAGATTTTTTCGCTGCCGTCGTGCGTCAAGCGAATCTCTTTTTGCGATTCGATGTCGACGAGGTAGAGGTCATTTTGCCGGATGAACCCGATCAATCGCCCGTCGGGGCTGAATGAGACAAGCTCCTCAGGTTGGGGATTTTGGGTTAAGCGAACAGCACGACGGCCGTCAAACGAGGCGAAATAAAGATCGTCCTTCTCGGTGAAGACGAAACCGCTCTGCTGAGGATTCATCTGAAACCCGCCGGCGTGACCCATGACGGGCCCTTGACCACGGGCGATCTGTTCGGCTCGTGTTTTGGGCAGCTTCAAATCTCGCATGAGGGCTTCGACGAGTTTGCCCGAGTCGAAGAAGGGCTCCGCTCGACCGGTCGCGGCATGAATGCGATACCAAGCGATGTCGCGAAATTGCAGAAAATGCTCGCCGTCGTTCAACCAGGTTGCTCCGCGCCAGGGCGGGCCGTTCAGATCAGGAAGTCGCTCCGGCCGAGTTAAATCCTCCGGTCGGATCCGCCGAGCGGGTCCACGCTCTTCTACCAGTGACGATGCGGGGCTGGTCAGAAGTGGAATCCAAGGGGACAAGCGCGCGATGGGATATTCGGCTCCCGTCTTCAGATGCGCGTCCAAGCTATTCCAGGTGACCAGGCTATCCTCTGAAAGCGGTTCCAACAACAAGGACGCCAGGGGCCCCCACCATCCGTCGGTTCGCACCATCAAGGTTCCTGCGGGGATCGTTCGCGACGTTGTCGTCGGTTCGCTGACTTCGAGCCGCACCAGATTGTGCCCTTGATAGGCCGACTCAGCTCGGTGAATCCGATGGACGCGTACTGTTTCGACCAATCGTTCCGCGTCTTCCCGGAGTTCGAAGACCGGAATGCCGTGACGCTGCAAGGTGGGGACCAAATCAGCGAGCGCGGGCGGGATCAGATAGGCCGAGGGCCGATCCACCAGCGTCGTCGGCTCGGCGACGTCCACGATTTCGACGGAGTAATCTTTGGGCTGTTGGAAGTCCGGTCGTCCATCTTGCTCGACATATCCTCGAATCACCCCGCGATCTGGGCGGGATTTGAGGCGATGGGCGATCGGCACGCGCTCGGGGGCGACCTGGCCTGCGTCGGCAAGCGCCTTCTCGATCCTCTCTCGATTTTCCGCGGCGAATTCGAGGCAGCAGGCGACGAAGTCACGCGAGGCGAGAACACGATCCTTGAAAGGAGCGTAGGCAAACGACTCGCACAAGATGCCAATTCGACCACGCAATCCGACATACGGGATGCTGTACCTCGGCTGTGCCGGGTACGACTCCCAACGAGTCCGTTCACGGTTCATGATGCCGTAAGGGGTGGCAACGATTCCGGATCGCTTCTCCAACCGCTGAGCGACATCAGGCAACAGGACCTGATGAGTCAACTCCAGGACGGGCTTGGGCGTCGCCGGGTGCCGGGGGCCGTCGTGGGTGATAAGGTGTCGATGATGCGAACCGTTCGTGGTGTGCAGGTCGATGACAATCGCGGGATTCCATTGTCGATAGGCCCGAACCAATCCCCTGACCTCGGCGGATTCAAGCTTGACGTAATCGCGATTGAGATCCAGGCCGCGCGAGTTGCCGCGGGTCCCGACGAGAGGAGGGCCGTTCTGCTGCCGCCGATGAGTGTCGGCAAGTCGGTCGTTGCCGTCGGGATTCACATTCGGCGCAATTAACACAATAATTTGTTTCCACAACGGCGAGTCGGTCGCGAAGGCCAACTCTCGGGCAAGCATTAACACGGCCTCTTTGCCATCGACCTCGTCGGCGTGAATGTTGGCCTGTACGAATATGACGAGTTTTCTGCTTGTCTGCGCCTCCGCTGCACTGGCAATCGGCGGATCGGCGAGGATGATCAAAGGTATCGAGCGTCCCTCTTCGCTTCGACCCAGTTCGACCAGTCGAACTTTCCCCGGCACCCGCTGGGCCAGTCTCGCGCAGAAATCGAGAACCTCGTTATGCCGTGACGTCCGGGTGAACTGGGAGAGTTCCGCCACGGTCTGGAGGTCGTGAGCAGAACTCGTGGGGGCCGATCCCAGGATCTGGCCGAAGTAGATCAGAGCACAGCCGAGTCGCATCATCACCAACTCCCCAAAGAAATCGCTTCGGGCTGTTATAGAAGCAAGGGTGGGTGAGCGATGGGTCTCAGATGCAAACGGGAGGTTAAAAATGTCAAAGCGTCAGACGAGACGAAGCAAACGAATTCCGGCGGGTCCACGCGCAGTGATCAGCCGGGGCCGGTCCGTTCCTGACCGGCCCCCACGCAGCAGCGCAGGAATTGATTAGAGACGGGAGGTGAGTCCTTTTTTCACGGCCTCCCCGACATTCTTGGGGCCGAGGTAGATGTCCCATACGGCCTTGGCGAATTTGAGCCCGGGGATGAACTCTTGACGTTTGCCAACCAGATTGAAGTGCAAACCATAGCCGGGCACGTGGGTGATCCAAACTTGGTCGCCCTTGTTGAGGTCATGTTGAGCGATCAGGGCGTTCAGTCGGGTCAAGTCGGCGTCGAACTCGTTGCCATAATTGGCTCGGATGGCAGTTTCAAAGGCTTTGGCCATATCGGACCCGCTGACGCTGCGCTCCATGACAAGGTGGAGTTGCTTGATGACGTCAGCCGAGGCCAAGTCTTCGGCGGTTTTACCTTTGAAATCTTGAGCGACGTAACTGCCGATCGTGTACACATCCACGAAGGCTTTCTTCCGCATCGCGACACCGGTGAGTTTTTGTGCGAATTGTTTGTCGCCGAGGGTCGCGGTGACGGCGACGGGGTACTTGACTTGACTGCCCTTGACGGGGACCGCGTCCTCCGCGTGCCCGAGCGAGACCGTCGTCACCCAAGCGGCGAGACTGAAAAGCCAGACGATTTTCATTGATTTCCCTCCTCCTGAGAAGACCAAACCAAACGACAAGCAACGTCGGCCGCTGCGATCATGCTGGCGGGGTCAGCGACGCCTCGGCCAGCGATATCGTAAGCTGTCCCGTGGGCCACGCTGGTGCGAATGATGGGGAGCCCGGCGGTGATATTCACCAGATCCCAGCCGCAGCGGAGCTTCATGGGAATATGACCTTGATCGTGATACATCGCCACGATGCCATCGAATTCAACTCGGTCAGCGCGAGCGAACAGCGTGTCCGCTGGAATCGGGCCAACCACCGGAAGACCCTCGCCGCGAGCCGCCTCCACGGCGGGTGCGATAATCAGCTGCTCTTCATTCCCAAACATCCCGCCGTCGGAGGCGTGAGGATTGACCGCTGCCACCGCCAACCGCCCGGATTCCCCATTTTTCAGGCGGCGCACCATCTGGTGCACCAGACGCGATGTTTCGAGAATCGCCCCCGTTGTAATCTGATTTAACGCCTCTCGCAAGCTCATGTGCAAAGTGACATGCCCCACCGTGAGGCCCCGTCCCCAGAGAAGCATGGCATGATGGGTCGCCCCGGTCTTCGAGGCAAGGATCTCTGTGTGCCCCGGATAGTTCAGACCTGCGGCACGCAAACCCTCTTTATGCAACGGAGCCGTCACAATCGCGTCGATTTCGCCTCGGAGTGCTGCCTCGATAGCCTGACAAAGAAAGTCGTAAGCCGCCCGGCCCGCTGCCGCAGACATTTTTCCCGTGCGGACCTCCGTCAAATCTTGCTGCGTGGCTTGAATGACCGGCGTGACCCGGGGACTGCTGGAGGCGTCGGTTGGCTCGGAGCCGAGCTCGACGAGGAGGGATGGCGCTAACTCGGCGGCCGTCTTTCGCATCCATCCCACATCGCCGAAAACGACGACATCGGCCATTTTGACCAGTTTCGGCCAAGCGCGAATGACGATTTCCGGCCCAATTCCGGCGACGTCACCCAGGGTCACCGCCAAACGAGGTCGTCGCATCCGGGGCTTCTCCAAGGGGGAAATCCATCCAGCGCTGAAATTCGAACATTTCTTATTGAATCTCTTTTACCCTGGACGGCGAGTCGATATAGTACATTGGCAGTGTCCTCGGCGGGGGCGAGCCGGCTCCCGCGAGGGCGGGTTTGGTTTACGGAACTCGAACAAAGGAGGACGAATGGGTCTGCGAATGCGTGTTCATGATAAAGAGCCGATTGGCCAAGCGTTGAAACGATTCAAGAAATTGATTGAACGCAGCGGCATGCAGAAAGAACTTCGAGCGCACCAATATTACGAGAAACCCTGCGAACAGCGGCGGCGGGCGCAACTGCGGAAGGAAAAGGCCGCCCGCAAGGCTCAGCAGAAATTGCAAGGCTGAGCAGCGGCTTCGTAGGCGACGATTCAATGCGATGAAGGCGAACCTGCGTCGGGCAGCGTTCGCCTTTCGGTTTTTTCTACGGAATCTCTTTCTTCGGTTGATGACCGAGCCAATGATCCAGAAATTGATACGCTGCTCTTCGCACCTCAGGCGGAAATTCGTGACCGCATTCGGGATAAATCGCCTTGAGCTTCTCAGCGGCACCAAGTCGCTCGAACGTTGGCCGGACCGCCGTCAGCACGTCGCGGACTCCGCTAACCTCGAAATTATCGTCCCGCACCGGAGCACATGCCAGGAACGCCCGCGGAGCCATCGCCAGAACGACGTCGGGAAAATCGAAGGGCACTTTATTCGGGTCGGCATCAAACTCGCTTAGGATTCGCGGCATGTAACGATCGCTCGTCCAACCTCTTAGGTTTCCGCCATAGTACTTGGCAAATCGGGTGAATCCGCAGTTGGAAACGGTCACCTGGATTCGATCATCGAACGCCGCGGTAAACATCGCGTTGTGCCCTCCGAGCGAATGACCGATGGCACCGATCCTTCGGGAATCCACTTCCGACCGCTGGGTCAACAAGTCGATCGCCCGCATGTTGTTCCACACCGCTTTGAGACTGCCACTGGCCCATCGACTCTTCTTGAAATCGTACCGATACTCGCCAAAGCTGGGATAATCGGGGGCCAACGTCACATAGCCGCGCTCCGCCAACTCATGCGCGTAGGCGAGGTTCTGATTTGAACCCAAACCCACGGGTTCGTCTTTGCCGATTGTCACCGTTTGATGCAGGCAGAGGATGGCCGCACGCTGGCCACCTCCGTGCGGTACCAGAAGCCAGGCGGGAACGCGGTCATCCTTTTCGGCGGCATAAGAGATTTTGAAGCGGACGTATCCTCCTCTTCGTTCCTCCGACTCGAGACGAACATCGAGGGGCACGACCTCCTCGGCCCGGGGCAATGTGCCCATGACCCGTGCCATTCGCGACAGGATGTCGTCTCGACGAATTTCTTGGGCAGGACCATCCAGCAACATTCCGTTTGCCAGCACCAACACCCCGATGAAACGGCTCATGACGATTCGCCCATAATTCCCACCGGTTGGAGAACTTCTTTTCAACTGTTACAGTAATTTGGAGGTACGGGTCAGTAAACGGTTTCCTCCCGGGGGTGGTGATCGATGTTGGTGGTGATGGACTCTGACGCGACAGCTGAGCAAATACAGACGGTGATCGATCGAGTTCGCGAGTTGGATCTCACCCCGCATCCGCTTCCCGGCGCTACCCGAACGGCGATTGGGATCACGGGTAATACGGCAGCGATCGAAACGAGTCTCTTCGAGACACTTCCTGGCGTCAAAGAGTGTATCCGCGTTACCAAACCGTTTAAGCTGGCCAGTCGGGAAATGCACCGCGACGACACGGTGATCCGACTTCCGCAGGGGACATTTGGTCCCGGACATTTCGTGGTGATCGCCGGGCCATGCTCCGTGGAAAATGAAGCGATGATCCAACGGACCGCCGAATTTCTCATGGAGAATGGTGTCCGCTTCCTTCGAGCAGGGGCCTTCAAGCCGCGCACGAGTCCCTATGCCTTTCAGGGTCTCGGCCTGGAGGGTTTGAAGATCCTCGAGCGGGTGCGTCAGCGGACGGGCATCGGTATCGTCACCGAGTTGATGGACAGCGAATACGTCTCGGCCGTTGCCGACGCCGCCGACGTGATTCAAATTGGTGCCCGGAATATGCAGAACTTCAGCTTGTTGCGGAAGGTTTCTCAAGTGCGCAAACCGGTCCTGCTGAAACGTGGGTTGAGCGCCACTTTGGAAGAATGGTTGATGGCGGCCGAATATGTGATGAGCGGCGGCAACTACCAGGTCATCCTTTGCGAGCGAGGCGTTCGTACGTTTTCCGATCACAGTCGCAATACGTTGGATCTGTCGGTGATTCCTCCTTGCAAGAGCCTTTCGCATTTACCGATCATCGTCGATCCGAGTCACGGCACAGGGCGGAGGGCCTATGTTCCGGCGATGGCCTTAGCCGCTTTGGCCGCCGGTGCCGATGGTCTCTTGATTGAAGTTCATCCAGACCCTGACCGCGCAATGTCCGATGGGCCTCAATCTCTCGATTTTGCCGGCTTCCAAAAATTGATGGATCAACTCCAGCGAGTGGCTCGCGTTCTGGACAAGTCTCTGAACTAACGGCGAAAAAGCCGACGCGCCGAATCATCGCCCCCAAAGGTCGGGGAAGCCGGCGAATTCGGCGCGTGGTCATCGCGAGATCACCAACGACGTCCGACTACCCCACATTCAGGTTGCGGAGGTAGGCATCGACGTCTTGTTGGGCTTTGAGTTGCTGCTGTTGCAGGCGTTTTTGGGCCTCCCGCAGCGATTCGATTTCCGTCTCCTGTTTGTCGAACTTCTCCAGGTAGCGTTTGTAGGCGGCGGCGTTCGTCGGCATCTCTTTCAAGTTGGCCCGCAGTCGCGCTTGGTCCTCCGTGATCACACGCAACTGCTCGTTGACATGGCTCAACTCCTGCGTCGTCGTCGCCAGTTTCGCCTTCAGTTGCTGCAACTGCTGCAACGCCTCCTTCACCTTCGGACTGGTCACCGTGTTGTTGATGAAAAAGCGGATCGTCCCGTCATCCACATTCGTCAAGGCGATCGTCGTGCTCAGGTCTTGCTCTTCGACGATGGTTCGGCGGACCGACTCCTTGGCTGCCGGCAATTTCATCTCGAAGCGATAGACCTCGGCAGTGCGTTCCACCGGTGGCGTCTCGCTGACGATCTTGAATTCCGGACGGTACGGATGCTCGATCCACAGTGTTCGGGCCTGACCGTTGCGGTTGGTGGCGGTGTAGGTCTTTTCCTCCCGCACCTTGAGGGTCTGGATGAGCAGGCCGTGCTCGATGCGAACGGCGACCAGCCGATCGGGCTTGCGTTCGGACTTGGCTTCGACTTCGGTGCCCAGATCGACGGCGTAGGAGATGAGACGTTCGTCGTTGGGGGAGAGGTCTTTGATCTGGGCATCGCCGGCATAGACGCTGCCTTCAAAGACGGTGATGGGGCCTTGCATCAGGTGCAGGCCGGAGGAGTTTTTCAGTTTCAACCCGAGCATGGGGAACTTGGGATGGACGCTGGGGTTGTAGATGGACAAGCGGGTCGCGTCGATCTCCTTGTTGATGATCGGCAGCAGAGCCGACTTCTGCCGCGGCAGCGTGACCGGATGGTCGATGACATACTGGAAGAAATCGCCCAACTGCGACGCCGTGGCCGCCGACGACACCCCCTGCGCCAGGTTCATCCGGGATTCGAGTTGCCGACCCAACGCCTCGCCCTGGAGAGCCATCGCTTTGCGGTCGGCTTTCGCCATTCCTCGCATAGCCGACTCAGGTGCAGCGCCTGGCGCACCGCCACCGAAACCACCGACGACGCCGGGAGGTGCGGCGGACGCAGGTCCGGCCGTCGGAGCCTCAGCTCGAAACTCCAACGACTTGCCTGAATCATACGCCACCGGACGCAGCGACTGGAACAGTTCCAATTGGGCGATCGGTCGGGGGACATACAACGGCTGATACATGTCCATCTGGAACGACACGGGGCGACCGGAAATCAACGCCATCCCGACCTTGTCCCAATCATCGTCGGTCGGATTATCCACCACCGCCCAGCCTTGCAAGAACGGCTTGCCCTCCTTATCCAGCACCAGTCGATAGCTCGTCTTCCAGATCGGATTCTCCACCACGTAGCCGACCCGCACCTCCCGCTTGCCATCGCCCGTGAAACTCAGACTCACCGCCTTCTTCTGGGCATCATGCGACAACGCCAACGTGTCCAACGCCCGGCGAAACTCCGTTTCCATCACCGGATTCAAAAAGCGTAAACGTTGCACCTCCGCCAGCCGGATCGAGCGGACTCCCTCGGCACACCACAAGTTCAAGAACTCCGTCTCCACCGCCGACCCCTCCTTGACCGCCTGCTTCTGCTTCTCGATCCCCAACACCGAACCGGTGATGGTCCCCGGCTGCGTCGTCACCGTCGGATTCAAGACGACCTCGACCTTCTCGCCGCGAAGCTGCGTCAAGATTTGGCCGAAGGTCGGATTCCCGGTGAGATTAACAGCGAACGACTTCAAGGTCCGTTCGACGGGGTCGAAGCTGTCGTAGCTGATGGCCGCGACCATCCCTTTCTCGTCGCGGATGACCATGCTTTTAATCAGGTCGTTGATATCGCGGACCTGGAAGGTGAGATCGACCCGAGCATCGCCGTCGATGGT